>DASQHK010000232.1:0-11154 GCA_035632135.1 Bryobacterales bacterium | reverse complement strand
CCGGAAGCGGCCAACGCTGCGGCGGCGGCGACTGCGCCGGGAACGGGAACCACCTGCACGCCGCGCTCGATGGCCCGCCGCACGACGCGATAGCCGGGGTCGGAGATGCCGGGCATGCCGGCGTCGCTGAGCACGGCGATGGCCGAGCCGGCGGCGGCCTTCTCCACCAGCTCTGCGGCGCGGGCGGCCTCGTTGTGCTCGTGATAGCTCACCAGCGGCTTGTGAATGTCGTAGCGCTCCAGCAGTTTGCGGGTCTGGCGCGTGTCTTCGCAAGCGATCAGGTCGGCCTCTTTCAGAATGCGCAGCGCGCGCAGGGTGATATCCTCAAGGTTGCCGATGGGAGTTGCGACCAGGTAAATCACGCCCGCCATAAGAGCATTGTAGCGTTCCGCCGATGTTCGAAATTCTGGAGCACACCGCCGATATCGGGTTTCGCGCGCGCGGGCGAACGGCCGCGGAGTTGTTTGAAACGGCGGCCCAGGCGATGGCGTCGATTGCTTTGGAGCTGGACGCGGTCGCAGAGCGCGCGGAGTATCCGCTGCACGCGCAGGGCGCCGACTGCGAAGCGCTGCTTGTGAACTGGCTCAGCGAGGTGCTCTACTGGATGGATGGGAAGCAACTGGCGTTGCGGCGCTTTCGGGTAGACGCGATCACGGCGACCGAGGTGAGCGGGGCGGCGATGGGCGAGCCGCGCGACCCGGCCCGGCACCGCGCCCGGCTGATCGTGAAGGGCGTCACGTACCACCAGCTCAAGGTCGTGGAAACGCCGGAAGGCTGGTGCGCCGAGGTTTACCTGGA
Source organism: Bryobacterales bacterium (assembly GCA_035632135.1). Lineage (GTDB taxonomy): Bacteria > Acidobacteriota > Terriglobia > Bryobacterales > JACQDG01 > DASQHK01. The sequence goes on along the minus strand of DASQHK010000232.1, from coordinate 10,356 downwards.
TATCTGAGGGCATCCAAATTTCATGGCGATTTCGATCGAATCCATCGACGCGTGGCGGCACCGCATCGCGCGCGACCCGCAGCGGGGCATGCGCACGGACGTGATCGTCTACGCCAGCCACGCGCTGCTGGAGCAGATCCGCAAGGACCTGTCGCTCGAGCAGGCCATGAACGTGGCGACGCTGCCGGGCATCGTGGGGCCGAGCCTGGCCATGCCGGACATTCACCAAGGTTACGGGTTTCCGATCGGCGGCGTGGCGGCGACCGACCTTTCGCATGGGGTGGTGTCACCGGGCGGGGTGGGCTTCGACATCAACTGCGGCGTGCGCCTGGTGCGGACCTCGCTCCACGAAAGCGATGTGCGGCCGCGGCTGCGCGAGCTGGTGAACCAGGTGTTTCGCGATGTGCCCTGCGGGACGGGCGGGTCGGGGTTCGTGCAAGTGAACGAAAAGCAGCTCGAAGAAGTGCTGGAGCGCGGCGCGCGGTGGATGGTGGAGAACGGGTACGGGGAAGCGCGTGACGCCGAGTTTGCCGAAGCAGGCGGCGCGCTCGACGAGGCCGACGCCTCATGCGTCTCCCAGCGCGCCAAGCAGCGCGGGCGTCCGCAGCTCGGGACCCTGGGCAGCGGGAACCATTTTCTCGAGGTTCAGTATGTCGAGCAAGTACACGACGAGGCCGCGGCGCGGGCCATGGGTCTCGAGCCGGGGCAGGTGGTGGTGCTGATACACTCCGGCTCGCGGGGGCTGGGGCACCAGGTCTGCACCGACTTCCTGGCCGAGATGAACGCCGCGATGAAGCGCTACGACATCTCGCTGCCCGACCGGCAACTGGCCTGCGTGCCGATCACGTCGCCGGAGGGCCAGCAATACCTGGGAGCGATGCGGGCGGCGGCCAACTTCGCGTGGGCCAACCGGCAGGCCATGCTGCACTTTCTGCGCGGGTCGTTTCGCAAGATTTTCGGCGACGGGACGCGGCTGGAGCTGGTGTACGATGTGTGTCACAACATCGCCAAGCACGAGCGCTACGAGGTGGAAGGGAAAAAGCGCGACGTGCTGGTGCATCGCAAGGGCGCGACTCGCGCGTTTCCGGCGGGGCACCGGGAGATTCCGGCGGCGTACCGCGCGGTGGGGCAGCCGGTGTTCGTCCCGGGCAGCATGGGGACCGCGTCGTGGGTGCTGGCGGGCGCCGAGGGCGCGATGCGCGAGACGTTCGGCAGCGTGTGCCACGGGGCGGGGCGCCTGCTGAGCCGTACGGCCGCGCGCAAGGGACGCGATGCGCGGCAAGTGCAAAAGAAGCTCGAGGACGAAGGGATCCTGGTGAAGAGCGAGACGCGCGACGGGATTCTGGAAGAGATTCCGGAGGCGTACAAGAACGTGGACGAGGTGATCGAGGTAGTGGAGCAGGCCGGCCTCGCGCGGAAAGTGGCGCGGCTGCGGCCGATGGGCGTCATCAAAGGATGATCGCAGGCGGTCGCTGGCGGCGGCTGCGTGCGGGAGTAAGCGATGCCGGATCCGAATTGCGCGCTTTGTGACGGGACGGGGTGGCGCCAGGTCGAGCGCGGCGAGGTGTCGGGCGTGGAGCGCTGCGAGTGCAACCAGACGGCGCGGCCGGCGCGGCTGCGGGAGGCGGCGCGCATCCCGCCGCGCTTCGAGCGGGCGTCGTTCGAAAACTTTGCGCTGCCGCACGGCAATCCCGTGGCGAGCGAGACGCTGAGCAAGGCGATGCTCGACGCCAAGGTGTTCGCTCGCGAGTACCCGTACACGGAGAAGCCGGGGCTGCTGTTCATGGGGCTGCCCGGCGTCGGCAAAACACACTTGGCCGTGGCGGCGCTGCAGACGCTGCTCGGCAGGGGCTTCGAAGGAATTTTCATCGATTACCAGAACCTGCTGGAGCGGATGCAGGCCAGCTTCGACCACGCCACCGGCGCGAGCGCGCGGGAGGCCTACCAGGCGGCCCTCGACGCCGAGCTCGTGCTGCTCGATGATTTAGGTGCGCGGCGGCTGAGCGAGTGGGCGGAGGACACCGTCTTCGGTATTATCAATTCCCGGTACAACGGCAGGAAAGCGACCATCGTCACCACCAACCTGCCTGACCCCGACCTGGGCGACGTGATCGCCACGAAGAACGCCGCCTCGGGCCAGTACACCGTGAAGGATACGCTGGCCGACCGCATCGGGGCGCGCGCCCGGTCGCGGCTGTTTGAGATGTGCAAGCTGGTGCGTATTACCGCGACTGAGGACTACCGCCTGCGAGGAGTGCGGTGAGGCTGCGGGTCGCGGCGGCGCTGGCCAGCGTGTTGCTTGTTGCCGCCGCCGCGGTGGCCGCGGAGAAGCCGTTCTTCGTTTACAGCGCAACCTTTCCTTATCAGGATCTGCCACGCGATCTGTGGGCCGAGCGGCTGGCGCAACTGAAGGCGATGGGCTTCAACACGGTGCAGGTGCCACCGGTCCTCGCCGGCAAGGATGGCGGCGAAGGCGATCCCCCACTGATCGGCGTCCTTCGGCTCGCGCGGCAGTTGGGATTGCGGGTGTGGATGGACGGCGGTGAGTGGCCGGAGATGGAACGGTTCGCGGCGTCGCGGGGCGGGCCGCTTCTGGACGATCGGAAGGGCCGGCGGCTCACGTGGTTTCCGGCGGAGGAAAAAGCGGCGGCGCAGAAGCAGCTGCTCTACCTCGCCGACTTCGCGGCGGTGCGGCGCCTGGCGCTGCGGCCGGGGAAGCTGCCGGCGATCGTGCCGGCGTTTGACGCCGGGTGGACGGCGGGAGATGACGTGCAGGCGAGGCCATCGGACCCCTCGAATTATCTGCTGGCCGCGCGCGAGCTGCTGGCCGACGGCGTGAAAGCGCTGAACTGCTGGGCGGTGGTCGAAGGGTGGGGGAAGGCGGAGCGAGAAGCCGCGCTGAGCCTGGCGGGGCAAGCTCGGCCGCAAGCGGCGGCGCTGCGGCGCACCGGGGCAGTGATGGCGCAGTTCGGTTCGATGCTGGCGTCGATGCACCCCTCGGTCCAGGAGGGCGCGGTGCGATGGGCGCCGGAGGACGCCGCCGGCGCGAAGCCGCCGCCGCTGCTGCGCCTGGCGATGCTCGCGTCGGGGGAGCCGCACGGGCCGGCGTTCGTCTCGGCGCTGAACTTCAGCGGGCAACGGAGCGTGAGCGGGGCGCTTGAGGCGCTGGACCCGCGGACCGGCAAGCGCGCGCTGCTCAGGGGCCTGCGCCTGCTGCCGCGCCAGGCATTGTTGATGCCCATGAATCTGACGCTGGCCGACCGCGAGGTGTGCGTAAACTGCTCGGCGTTCGCGCCCAGCGAGCGGCTGGTGTGGGCGACCGCTGAGCTGCTCTCGACCGCCTACGAGAACGGCGTGTTGGGCATGGAGTTTGTGGCGCCGGGGGAGGGCGAGCTGGAGCTGGAGCTGGCGCGGCGGCCGCAAGGGCCGCTGATCACCGGCGCGCGCGTGCGGCCGTTCGATTGGGATGAGAAGACGCACCGCGTGCACCTGCACATTCCCGCCGGGCGGCCGCCGGATTTTCACACGCGGGTCGGGCTGGCCATCGACCTGCCGGAGACGTCGGCGTTCTTGAAAGCACCGCCGCGGCTGATTCTGGGCTCGACGGCGCAGGTGACCGCGTCGTTCTCTTCGCCGGAGCTGGCAGCACGATCGCGGCTGCTCGCGCCGGCGGGCTGGCGATGGAAGGCCGATCCCGCCCCGAAGGGCGCCAGCGAAAGCGCGGTGGAGACCGAGATCACTTATAGCCTCGAGGTTCCGGCCGATGCCGTGGCCGGCGACACGGTGACGCTGGCGGTGGAGATGGAAGGCAAGATTGCGCAAACTGTGGCCGCCACGCTGGCGCCGGTGTGCGACTTGCGGATTGAACCCGAGGAGGCGCTGCATCCGCGGCGCGACACGCGTTTCCCGATCCGCCCGCGCCTGGCGACGCTCCTGCTGCCGGGAAGGCGCGCCTATCACATCTACCTGCACAACAATTACGACGAGATCCGGACGTTCGAGGTGGAGGCGGCGGGTGAGGGGCTGCAGATTTCGCCGCCCAAAACGGAAGTCAGCATCGGGCCGAACCTGGAGCGGGAGGTCACCATCTATGCTGCGCCGGCCCAGCCGCGGCCGGGATTGTATCCCTGGAGACTGGAAGTGCGCGAGGGCACGCGGAAGATCGAAACGCCTCTCGCGCTGGTTGCACTGCGCGCGGGGGAGACGCTGGCATACGAAATGGACCTCGACAGGGACGGTGCGCCGGATCTGGTGCTCGAAAACGAAAAGCTGCGCGTCGTGGTTTCGCCGCGCGGCGGGCGCGTGGTGGAATTTCTGCTGAAGGGGCTGGATGTCAACGCTCTTGCCGGGCCGGGGTCGCTGGACATCGGGCCAGCCGCCGTCGAAGGGCGCGTGGTGGACGGACGCCTCGAGCTGCGGTCGGGTGATACGGTGCGGCGGGTGTCGCTCGGCGGGCGCGACGCGTTTCTGGAAGTAGAGGAAACCGGCGGGCCGGGCGAGTGGAACGTTTCGACGCCTCCAGACCTGGAAGCGAGCCACGCGAAGTTCGCGATCGAGGCGCCGGCGGCGAAGGTCGAGTCGGAGCACAAACTGTTCTCGACGCGCTGGCGCCTGCGCTTTGCCGATGGCGCGACGCGGCGGGCGAAGTTTCTGCTGGAGCGGATCCCGGAGCCGAAGAAAGAAGAGCGGGCGGCGGCGGGCTACGGTACGTCTACTGAGTAGGTACGGCCGGTGAGGGAGCGGAGAAAGGCGATCAGCTCGGAGCGCTCCGGCGGGGTGAGGCTTATGGGGGCGGCTTCGCCTTTCACGTTGGGGTCCATGCCGGCGCCCTGGTAGAAATCGAGCACGGCGTCGAGGGTGCGGAAGCGGCCATTGTGCATGTAGGAGCCGCGCAGAGCGGCGTCGCGCAGCGAGGGCGTCTGGTAGGGCGCGCCTTGGGGCCGGTCGCCCATCATTTCGGGCACGCCGATGTAGTGCATCTTCTGATCGGAAAGCAGTGGGCCGTTGTGGCAGTTGGCGCAGCGCGCCTTGCCGGTAAACAGCGCCATGCCGCGCCTGGCGGCTTCGCTCAGGGTCGAGTTATCGCCTGAGAGGTACCGATCGAGGTCGCTGTCGTAGGAGACCAGCGTGCGCTCGAAGGAGGCGATGGCTTCGGAGATAAGGTCCCAGGCGAGCGGCTGGCCGGGGAAGGCGGCGGCGAACAGCTTCTGGTACGCGGGGTCGTCGCGCAGGCGCTCGACAGCCTGGTCGGTCGGGAGGTCCATTTCGTGCTCGGCGCGGAGCGGGAAGGCGACCTGCTCCTCGAGCGAGCCGGCGCGGCCATCGTGAAAGAGGCGCCGGTGCCAGCCGACGTTGTACAGGTTCGGGGTCTTGCGCGTGAGTTCGGTTTCCTGCAAGCCCCAGGCGCGGGAGAGGCCGTCGGAGTACATCAGCTCCGGGCGGTGGCAGGTGCCGCAACTGCGGTTGCGGGGGCCGGAGAGGCGGTTTTCAAAGAACAGTTTGCGGCCAAGCTCGACCTTGGCGGGCGTGGGCGGATTGCCCGGCGGATAGGGAGGGCGGCCGGTGAGAATCTCGAGCGGCGAGCCGGCGTAAAGCAGCGCCCCAGCCAGCGCAATCGAGACTAGCAGACGCTTCATCCTCTCTAAAAATAGCAGAGGCGGCGGTGGCGGGGAAGAGCTTCAGGGCGCGGGGACGATCCGGTGGTCTTCGATGCGGTAGCGGGCGGGGTGGTCTTCGCAGGTGGGGAGCACCCCGGCGGCGTAGTAGTCGAGGCCGTAGACGACGCGGCGCGGCGTATCACCGAGGCAGACATCGGTGCCGCGGGCTTGGATCTCCAGCCAGAGAGGCCGCGTGCCGGCAACCTGGTCGATGAGGGGAAAGGTCGATTGCGCGATCGAGGCGTAGCCGGCGACGGTGGCTAGGGCGATGGCGGCGATGGCAAAGGGGCGGCGGCGGGCGCGCTCCAGGGCCCAGATACCTAGTGCGAATACAACCGCAAACGTGACGGCGAGGGCGGGCAAGCGGGCTTGGGCGAGGGCCCGGCCGAGGCCGGCATCGAGGGCTTCGGGCAGGACGGAAGCGCCGAAGGGCAGCAGGCCAAGCAGCAGGGCGCACAACGGGAGCGCAATGCGCGAGGGAGCCATGCGCGACAGCGCCAGACCGGCCAGGGCGGCGATGGGCGGCAGGGCGGGGAGGATGTAGTGGGGAAGCTTGTCGCGGGAAAAAGAAAAGAACACCAGCGTGACTGCGGCCCACAGGGCGAGGAAGAAGCAACGGCGCTCGCGCCAGAGGCCGGCCCAGCCGAGAGCGGCGACGAGCGGCGTCCAGGGGAGCAGGCCGGCGGCGAGTACCGGCAGGAAGAACCACAGCGGCTGCGGATGCGCCAGCGCGCCGGCGGCGTAGCGCTCGACGTGCTGCCGCCAGAAAAACTCGGTAAGAAATGCAGAGCCGTTGCGCGCGTAGCAGAGCGCGTACCAGGGTGCCGGGACGGCGAGGAAGATCAGCACCGCAAGCGGCCGCCAGAAAGCCCGGAGGGACCGCCAGCCCATGCGCGCGGACCAGCCGAAGATAGTGAGCGCGGCGAGGACGGGGCCGACCAGTCCCTTGGCCAGCATGGAGAGGCCGAGCAGCGCGGCGAAGGGAACGATCCCGCGGGTTTCGCCGCGCTCGATCCAGCCGAGTAGGCAAAGCATGGCGGCGCTGAAGGTCGCAGCCAGAGGTATGTCGAATACGGCGGCGCGGCTGTAGGCGGCCCAGCCGGCGGAGGTGGCCAGGATGGCGGCGGCGTAAGCGGCAGCGGTGGCGCCGAACTCGGCGCGAAGGCGGCGATAGAAGAAGAGCAGGAACAGCGCGCTGAGGATGGCGACGGGGAGGCGCGGGGCGAGGTCATTATCAAGACCCAGGCGAAACGCTCCGGCGGCCATCCAGTAAAGGAGCGCGGGCTTCTCAAACCACGGCCGGCCCCAGAGGCGCGGCGTGATCCAGTCGCCGGAGCGGGCCATCTCGCGGCCGACCCAGGCGTAGCGCGGCTCATCGGGGCCGACGAGGCCCATGGCCGTGAGGTGGAAAAAGAACAGAAAGTAAATGGCAACCGCGGCCGCGAGATAGAGAAGCGCGGCGCGGCGGCCGTTGGAGCCCTGAGGCACCTCAACAGTGTAGCGTTCGGATCGGCGGTTGACGATGGGCCCCTTCGCTCGAGGGGGCCCCTGTAGTTTCAGAACGTGAACTTCAACGCGAGCTGCAGGATGCGCGGGTCGTTCGCCGAAGTGATCTTGCCGAACGACGAGGAAGAGAGGCTCGTGCTCGGACCGTTGAAGTTCACGTTGTTGAAGAGGTTGAAGAACTCGGCCCGGAACTGTGCACTGGCGCGCTCGGTCACCTTCGTGTTCTTGATCAGACCCAGGTCGGTGTCGAAGAAGCCGGGCGCGCGCAGGATGTTCTTGCCGGAGTTGCCGAACGTGCCGTTGGCGTTGGCAACAAACCGCGTGGTATCGAAATACTTGGCGATAAGTTGGCCGTGGGAGCGGCTGGGGTCGAGGCCCGCCGTCCCGCCAATGTAGTCGGCGCGGTCGGCGCCCACGCCGCTGAACGCATTGTCGGAGCCGCTCGTCACCGAAAACGGGAAGCCCGATCGCCACAGAGCGATGGAGGTCAGCTCCCATCCGTTCAGCAGGCGGCCGAGCGCGCCGCTGGCGTGCGAATCGGGGATCGCCCACACGCCGGAAAAGTGGAATAGCCCCGGCAGATCGTCGCTCGAGATGCCGTAGTCGAACCGCCGGTTGAAGGGGTTGGTGTTGCCGAAATCGTCGATCAGCTTCGACCAGGCGTAGTTGCCCAGCAGAGAGAAGCCGTGGCTGAAGCGCTTCTCCACGTTGAACTGCAACCCCTCGTAGTGGGAGTTATTGTCCGAAGAGAACAGCCCGACGGAGCCGAACTGCGGATAGAGCCGGCGCGATTGCGTGTTCGTCTTGGTGGACTGGCCGGGGATGTAAACGGCGGGGTTGTCTTCGCGGAAGCCGCCCGTGCCGCTCGCGAGATACGTCCCCTTGTTGCCGAGATAGGCGGCGCGGACCACCCAGTTGCTGGCGAACTGGTGCTCCACGGTGAGGTTCCAGGTAGTCAGCTCCGGCATGTGCCAGTTGCGCTGGATGGTGCCGTAAATGGAAAGCGGGAGGGTGAACTGTGCCTCCGCTCCGGGAAGCTTCGGGCCATATTGCGCCGGGAAGGGGTTGGGGATGCCGATGCTGGAGTATGGGTCGGCGAAGTTGAGGTCGCCGGAATAATCAAAGCGGGGGCCGAACGGCGCGGTATCGACCAGTCCGTTGGAGTCGTGGTTGCCGATGGGCGTGTAGTAGATGCCGCCGCCGCCGCGCACCACCGTGCTGCCGCTCGCGCCGAGGCGATACGCGAATCCCACGCGCGGAGCGAGGTTGCCGGCGTTGGTCTGGGAGCCGGTTTGCGCCGGGCAGCCGGCGTCGGCGTTGGACCCGCCATAGAGGATCCCCAGCGGCGCGTTGGGGAAGCGCTTCGATTGCGCGCCCGGCTGGAAGCACACCACGCGCCCGTCCAGCTCGGTGTACGGGAAATACGGGTCCCAGCGCAGCCCGAGGTTCACGGTGAGTCTTGGTGATACCTTCCAGTTATCCTGGACGTAGAGGCTCCACAGTGTGCCCACCAGGCGCTTGAACTCTCCGCCGCCCTGCAGGAAGCGGGAAGCATCGCCGAGCATGAAGTCGGACAGGTTGTTGCCGGAGAGCAGGTTGCCGAACGTGAACTGGCCCGACATGGTGAAGGTGTTGACCAGATTGTTTTTCACGCGCACGCCTTCACCGCCGATGTGGATCTCGTGCGAGCCGCGCTGCACGGTCACATCTTCGCGGATGTTGTAATCGCCGCGGTCGAAATTGCCAAGGTGATTGGTGCTGATGCTGAAAAATCCGGAAACCGAGGCGACCAGCTCGGGAGGCGTGGGAGCGGCGATGTGAATGCCGGCGTCGGAGAAGGGGTAAGGCGCGCCGGAGCGCGAGCCGCCGGTCTGCGAGTCCCAGCCGAACCAGGTGTTGAAGATCACGGTCGGAGAAAGAGAGAACGTGTGGTTCAGCGCCAGGTTCTGGATCTGCACCTCGTTGCCGCTGCTGTCGGCCGACAGGATATTCACTTTGGCGATGGCGATGTCGGGCGGCTCGCTGAAGCGTGTCCAGAAATAGCTGCCGCTCAACTGGTGCCGGCCGTGCACCCAGTCGATTTTGGTCATCCACTGGTTGTCGTCCTGCACCAGGCTGGGGCCGGTGTAAGTGAGCTGGCCGTTGGGGCCGTTGGGGAGCGGGATGCTCTTCAGGAAGAACTGGCTGGGCGCGCTGAACAGACTCTGCGGGATCTGGTTGTTGGCGTAGGGCGTGCCGGTTTTGGGATCGTGCAATTGCGTCGAAATCGCCGAGAAGTCGCCGGCGCGCTCGGCGGCGGTGGGGACGAAAGAAATGCGCCCGGCGGCCGCGCTGCGGATGCGCGTGCCCTGGTAGGTGCCGAAGTAGAACAGCTTGTCCTTGACGATGGGCCCGCCCACGCTGCCGCCAAACTGGTTGCGCTTGAGCGTATCCTGGCGCGGGGCAAAGAAGTTGCGCGCGTTGAGGTCGCCGTTGCGCACGAACTCGAACAGATCGCCGTGAATGGAGTTGGTGCCCGACTTGGTGATGATGTTCACCACCGCCCCGGCGCCGATGCCGTACTGCGCCGAGAGGTTGTCGGTCTGCACGTTGAACTCCTGCACGGCGTCGGGGTTGGGGAAGGGCAGGTTCGTGTTCAGGTAGGTATCATTGTGACCTGCGCCGTCCATCTGAAAGTTCACCATGCGCGTGCCCGCGCCGCTGACGTTGCCGTCCTGCTCGCCGGGATAGACGCCGCCCTGGCAGTTGACCAGGCAGTACTTGCCGGTCTCATCGACGGTGCCGGCGGCGAGAAACAGCAGCGCGGAGGCCTGCCGTCCGTTGAGCGGCAGGTCCACGATGCGCTTTTGGTCGACGAGCTGGCTGAGCGTGGCCGTCTGCGTGGTGAGCAGCTCGACGTCGGAGGAGACCGTCACTTGCTGCGATACGTCGCCGACCTTGAGCGTCACGGGCACGTTGGCCGTCTGGTTCAGGACCAGGTTGATGCCGCTCTGGATATAGGTCGAAAAGCCGGACTTTTCCACGGTCAGCTTGTAGGCGCCCACTGGCAGCGCCGGAAACAGGAAGGCCCCGTCGGCGCCGGAGGACGCCGTCTTGGCGAGCCCGGTTTCCTGGTTCTGGATTGTGACGGTGGCCCCGGGAACGGCCGCGCCCGTGGGGTCGTACACGTTGCCGCCCAGGCTGGCGTTGGTGT
>DASQHK010000231.1:0-8026 GCA_035632135.1 Bryobacterales bacterium | reverse complement strand
CAACCAGCAGGACGCTGCCCAAGGTGTTCAGAGTGACGAAGGCGGCACGCCGGCGGCGGGCTGGAGGAGTGTAGCCCAGGGCCATTTCCACTGCGCCAAACCCCAGGAGGAACCAGAAGGCCAGTTCTGGATAAACCGACTGGTACTTCATGAGGGCCAGCAGGAGCAGGCTGTTCAGGAGAGCGGCGACGGTGGAGACATTCTCGGAGCGCTCGGAGTCGATGCGGCGAACCAGGTAGGAAGTGCGAAACACAGCCCAATAGAGGGCGAGCAGCCCGGCGCTGGCGAAAAATTCCGGGAACGGGCGGTGGTGCGCGCCCATGGGTTCGATGATCGGGCGAAGCCAAATGAAGTGGTTGCCAAACGTGGCCAGGATCCCGAAGACTTCCATTTCGTACCACTGCATGCGCAGCACGATGACGACGAGGCCCAGGGCGAGCACGGCGCTGGCCGCCAGACTGTAGACGCTGACGTGACTGATGGTGACGGTGGAGAAAGCCAGCAGGAAAGCCAGACCCGTGACGACCTGGGAGCGATAGCGCAGCGTGTGCGCCACCATAGCGACCGAGACGGCCAGCAACAGGACAAGGTCGAGGGCTTGGGAGCCGAGCACGCGCGCCGCCGGGACGTGGTACATCGCGTAAGTCGTGAAGAAGGCCAGTGCCCAACCGCCGCCGATGGCTGCGCGGGCGAAGATCCGGTAGCGATCCCGGCGTTCCAGAAACAGGCCGCCGACCAGCATGGCTGCGCTGACGAAATAGCCGACCAGGACCTTGCCGGCCGGCCCGAGGGTCTGCAACTGGTAAGCGAGAAAGAACGCGATGCCGAACACCAGCACGATGACGCCCAGCTTGTTCAGCCAGTTAGTCCCCAGCGTAGCCTCGAGATTGAGAATGCTCTTCCAGCGCTCGCTAAGCGGGGCGGCGGAAACAGGCTCAAATGCTGGGGTGGTGATCGGGCTGGGCTCGCGTATAGGCGGGCTGACCGGCAGCGGAGCGGCTGGCTCTACAGGAGGCGGGAACGGGGCGGGTTCCGGCGCGCGGGGAAGCGGGACGGCTGGAACGGGTGGCGGCGCAGGCGCCGGGACGGGCTCCCGCGGCAGGTGCAACTGTTGCTCGAGGCCGGCGACACGCTCGCTAAGGCTTTGCCATTTGGCGCGCTCCTGCTCCAGGCTGTGCACGCGCGTAGTAAGCCGTGCGATCTGCTCCTCGCCGGCACGCGCGGCGCGCGCGGCTGCCGACCGGGCGCGGCGCGTGATGAGCCAGCCGCCTACGACCAGAAGCAGAATGACGCCGAGCAGTACATCACCCATCCGCGGCCTCCTTGGCGCGGCTAATCGGGCGAACTATAGCACAGTGAACCCTTGGTTCGCCCACAAGCCGGCAGGCACGAAGACCGCATGCTACGCATGGCGGCTCGGTTTCTGGCGAGCAGGACCCAGGCGGCGAGTGCCTTCGCTATTGTCAACGGGCGGCCGTTGGAGTACCATTGCCGATGCACAAGGAGGGCTATGATGTTATCGGCCTATCGCGCTTTACTTCCGAGGTTCCTGACGTTCGGTTGCGTGGTTCTCAGTTGGCCTGCTTTGGCGGCAGAACCACAACAACGAACCTGCGCCGATATCGAGGAATTCCTGCGGTCTGGAAAAATCGTCGCGCAGCACGACATTCCCAAAGGTGTCACGCTGCCGCATCGGCTGACGCTGGAGTACAACGGCGCCACGCACGATGCCGCCGTGCAGACCGTCAATATCTCGAAAGCCCAGTTCCAGACCATACATGGCACCGAGCTGAATTTCAAGGACTATTGGGCGTACAACGTGGCCGGCTATGAGCTGGCCAAGATCCTGGGATTCAACATGGTGCCGCCTTATGTGGAGCGGAAGGTCGGGGGACAGTCGGCGGCGGTGTCCTGGTGGGTGCCCACCATGATGATGGAGTCCGAACGTTTTGAGAAGAAGCTTCCGGTGCCTCAGGAGCAGATGGATTCCTGGAACAAGCAGATGTACGCCGTGCGCGTGTGGCACGAGCTCCTCTACGACACCGATCCCAACCTGACCAACCTGCTCATCACCAAGGACTGGCAGCTTTGGGTCATCGACTTCACGCGAGCCTTTCGCCTGTACAAAAATCTCCGTCAGCCCAAGGACCTTGTGCAGTGCGACCGGCGGCTGCTGGCGAAGATCCGCGCGATCGACAAGGACGAGTTGAAGGAAAAGCTCTCGAGATGGCTCACCAAGAGCGAGATTGACGCGCTGGCGGCCCGTGCGGTCAAGATCACCGAGTTCTTCGATAAAGAAGTGGCAGCGAAGGGCGAGGGCGCGGTGCTCTACGACTTCCCCAGGACGGAGCAGGCCTGCGGGACGGGGCTATAGCCGAAGCCGCCTTTACGCACTGTCGCTACCCAGCGCCAGAACAAAGTAGAGCGCGCGCGTGCTTCCTACATTGCGCCAGCCGTGCTGGACGCCCGAAGCGACGAAGGCCGCCGAGCCGGGGCCGAGAGAACTGGTGCGGCCGGCGATGGTTACTTCGAGCGTGCCCTGGTGAATCATGAGCATTTCCTCGTGGACATGATGATGGGGCGGGTGCGGCGCTCCGCCCGGGGCCAGCTCGGTTAGGTGCAGCTCAATTGGGAGGCCGGTGTGCGTCGCGCCCTTGAGAACGGGGCGCGTGCTATTCTCGACGCTCGCATGGACGGGAAGGTCCTCGAAGCGATAGGTGTGGGATTCGAGCGGCAGATTCTGCGCGGCGGCGCGGCCTGCGGCCAGTAGCAGAAGACTCAGATCTCTACGCGAGCAGTTCACGATGTTCCTCCAATGCGCCGTGGCAGCCTGCTTGGCGAATTTTCATTCCTTCAAAAACGCCGGTGCGGTTTTGATCGAGCGAAAAGCGCACAGGCAAGAATGCCTGTGCCACGTTGGCGGGGTTCATTCTTCTCTGCATTTGGCCACGATCAGGGTGATGTCGTCGTGCCGTTCCTGAGGGCTGAAGCGGCGGACTTCGTCGACAATCGACTCGAGCAGAGCCTGTGAAGGCAGATCCCGATGCCGGCGCAGCGCTTGGGTGAGGCGCTCGGCTCCGAACTCCTCGTCCGCCTCGTTGAACGATTCGGTGATGCCGTCTGTGTAGAGCACGAGCGTGTCTCCCGGCACAAGCTGGCGTTCCTGGAGCGGGCAATCCCATGACTCAAAGACTCCCAGCACGGTCGAGGTAGAACCGAGGTGCTCGAGAGTGTCGTCGCGCCGGAGGAGAAGAGCGGGGAGATGCCCGCAATTCGCGTAGCGCAGGCGGCGCGCCTTATCGTCGTATTCGCCAAAGAAAAGCGTGGCGAAGGCGCTGGTGTCTGTGTTCTCGTGAAAGAGCTGGTTCACGGAGCGCAAGAAGCGTTGCGGCTGATCTGAAGCGATGGCGCACTGGCTGCGCAGATTTGCCTGGAGATTGGCCATCAGAAGGGCTGCGGCGATTCCTTTTCCGGCGATATCGCCGATCACCAGGCCGAGCCGTTCGCGGCCCAGATCGAGGAAATCGTAGTAATCGCCGCCAACCTGGCGCGCCTGGATGCAAACGCCGGCGTATTCCAGCGTGCGCAGGGGCGGCAGCGTTTGCGGGAAGAGTCTGGCCTGCACGAGTTTTGCAATTTCCCGTTCCTGGACGGCGCGACGTTCGGACTCCAGCTTCTCGGCAGCCGCGCGGCGCTGGGCTTCGACGGCCCGGCTTACTTCGTCGAAGCTCACCAGCGAGAAGATATTCCGATCGACATCCTCGAAGCGGGTGAACACGGCGCCCCAAACCGGCGCCTGCTCTCCCGCGGGCGCAGACGGGGCAGTCGAGCGATCTGGCGCCGAGCGATCCTCGTATCTGACGCGTCTCAGGCGCGGGGTATGGCGGAAGCGAACGCCGCGCTTGCTCCATTCGCGGAACTTGGCGGTGACATCTTCGGTAACGAAGACAACCTGCGTCGAGCGGCCGATGAGCTTGTACTCCAGAGAGTCGGGTGGGGGCGCAATGAGCACCAGTACGGCGGTACCGTCGGGAGGGGCGACAGCCACCCAGCGCTGGCCGGATTGCAGGCGGGCGTCAAAGGCCAGGTTAAACCCGAGCTGATCGAGGTAGAATCGCAGGCTCCGATCCTGATCTCGAACAAAAATATTCACGGCGTGAATGCACAGGTAGGGACCTCGCCGGTCGAGCCGAAGACCGGGCGGATCCGCAGCCTGAGTTGGGGGAGAGTCGCCCATCGCCGTGATTATAAGTCGCGGCTGGCTGCGCCTACACCACTTCGATGACCAGCGGCGGAAAGCGCCGCGATCGCTGGCGCAGATCAATTTGATGGCTGCCGCGGTTGAGATCGGCGGGCAAGCGAATGTTGAGCTCGAAGCTGCCGGCGCGGGCGTCGGTCTCGAACCATTCGAGGCCTGTCAGCGGACGGCCGTCGATGGCGACGGTGACCGCTTCGGAATCCGCCAGATCCTCGAGCGTCACCTTGACCGTGCCGCTTTCGATGCGGCTGCCGGCGAGCAGGTTGGTGCCATCCCTTACGGACAAGACTCGCGGAACCGCAGGGCCGGGGGGAATGACGCGCAGCCAGGCCGGCGCGCACAGCGGTGCTCCCAGCCAAAGAAGCTCTACAGGAATGATTCCCGTGCGCAGGCCTCGCGGCACCAGCACATTCAATTGATGGAGGCCGCCCCACTCCGGAGGCCCGATATAGCAGGGTGTTCCCGGAGCGCCGTCGAAGGTAACGCGCAGATCGTTCAAGTCGCAATCGGGCGGAAGTCCCTCGATCCAGAACGAAGCATAGGCGAAACGCCCGGAGGCGGGCACCACGGGTTCGCCGGTATGCGCGTCTCCGCTGCGCTCGATCCGCGCCTGCGAGCCGGCCTTGCGGAGACCGGCGCGCCACCCGGCGGGCTGCTTGCGCCACGTCGTCCACAGGTACTGAGTGCCCGCTCCTTCGAGCGCCAGAAGCTGAAAATCGTGAGCGCGGGCGTAGCCGGCCACTTCGTCGGCCGAAAAACGGACACCCTCCCAGGTGTTGGGCGCTTTACTGTCGGGCGGAAGACCGTTCAACTGCAAGCGGGCGATGCCCTCATCCTTGAGCACGCGGCGGATTTCGGCGAAGTAGGCCAGCACCACCTCGAGGCTGGGAATGTGTTGGAACACGGCGTAGGAGTAGACGAAATCGAAGTAATTGCCGGCCAACGGCGAGAGGTCGGCGCCATTGGTCACGTGCAGGTGTACGCCACTCGAGCCACGGAACCGCTCCTCGGCCAGGCGGATCATCTCGTCGGAGACATCCGCGCCGTGGATTTCGCCGAAATGCGGGCTCATGGGCCGCAGCAGCCGGCCCGGACCGCAGCCCACTTCCAGGGCCCGGCGCGCTGTAGGCGGCGTCTGGCGCGGGAGCCGGTTGAGCTCGTGTTCGAGGGCGCGCACGACATCGGAGGCCGAGGCGAAGAACTCGTCGTCGGGCTGGCCCCGGCGGCCGAACGCCACGTAATAGCGGGCATCCTCGCGCGCCCGGTCATTCCAGTCGGTGCGCATCTGGTCTAGAATCTGCGGGTCGGCCATTTTTCGCTATTTTATCCTGCGACGGCGGCTCCCTTCTAACTAAAGGTCTCTTTGAAATCAACCGATTAACCACAGCAGTTGGCTCTATGCCGGGGAAAAGCGCGCAGTTTGTGTTTGCCTTGCTGATGCTGGCGGTGGTGCTGCCGGCAAGCCCACTGCGCGCCCAGGAGACGTGGGCTGACCCTCCATCCGGCGGCTCTCCCGAGTCCGTATTGTTCGAAAGCCTGCCAGTGGTGGAAGCCGCGACGCTCCACATTCAAACCTTGAAGGAGGCGCCAGCCAGCATCACTATCATTTCCTCGGAGGAGATTCGCCGGTACGGGTGGCGCACGCTGGGCGAGGCGCTGGCGGCAGTGCGCGGCTTGTACCTCACCTACGATCGCGCCTATCACTATGCCGGGCTGCGTGGGTTCGGGCTGCCCGGGGACTACAACACGCGCTTTCTGGTGATGCTGAACGGCCACGATCTCACCGAAAACGTG
Organism: Bryobacterales bacterium; assembly: GCA_035632135.1. Lineage (GTDB taxonomy): Bacteria > Acidobacteriota > Terriglobia > Bryobacterales > JACQDG01 > DASQHK01. Next base: position 1,974 of record DASQHK010000231.1, on the reverse strand, counting down.
TACAGCTCGAACAACTTCTTCGGGCAGGATTTCGGGCTGGACATGGACCTGGTGAAGCGGATCGAGATCGTCCGCGGCCCTTCTTCGGCGCTTTATGGCAGCAACGGGATTTTCGCCACGATCAACATCGTGACGCGGTCGCCGGCCGAGGCCAGACGCTTGCGCGTTTCCACCGAAACCGGGAGCTTTGGCGAAAAGAAAGCGGAGATTTCCTCGGGCCTGAATCTAGGCCACGGCGCCAACCTGCTCACGTCTTTGTCGGTATTTCAAAACGCCGGGCAATCGCTCTACTTTCCGGAGTTCGACCGGCCCCAGGCCAACTACGGCTGGGCGCGCGGCGCAGACGGCGAGCGCGGATACCACGCCTTCGCCAATCTGATCTGGCGGAACTGGAGTTTCACGGGGTATTTGGGTTCGCGGCAGAAGCAGATCCCTACCGGCTGGTACAACACCCTATTCGGCGACCCGGCCAACAACATTCTGGATGCTCGCGGCTTTTTCGAAGCGGCGTATTCGCGCGATCTTTCCGCGACGCGCAAGGTGCGCTGGCGGATTTATTACGACCAGTACCGCTATCGCGGGCGCTACGATTATGCTGTTGCGGGAACCGTTCAGGACTTCCGGGATCTCACCGCGGGCGATTGGGTGGGAACACAAGCGTCATATGACTTCAGGGTTCCGCACGTGGGCGTCCTGACGGTGGGCGGCGAATTGAACGCCGACATCCGCGCTTTGCAGCAATACTACGAGGTTTCTCCGCGGCCGGTCACCGTGCTGAGCGTGGATCATCCTGACCTGTCTTACGGGTTGTTTGCGCAGCAGCAGTGGCAGCTTTCACCGGCCTGGACCGCATACCTCGGCGCACGTTTCGACGATTCCAGGAATCGTAAGCACTTCATCTCACCGCGCCTGGCTCTGGTTTACCAGGCTTCCACGAAATCCACCTACAAGTTTCTTTTTGGCCGCGCCTTCCGCAATCCCAACGCCTACGAGATGTACTACGACGACGGCTTTTCCCAGGCGGCAAATCTGGCACTCCGCCCCGAGCGGGCCAACACGTACGAGATTACGGCGGAGCGCCGGTTTACCAACAGCCTCAACGGCATGGTTACGCTCTACCATTACCAGCTCGACGGCCTGATCGAAGCGGGCACCAATGCCGCCGGCTGGCTGCAATACCAGAACGTCAGCCGCGCCCGAGCGACCGGCGTGGAGATGGAGCTTGGCGGCAAGCCGGCAGCGTGGATTGAGACCACGGCGAGCGTTGCGCTCGAGCACGCTGCCGAACAAAGTCGCCCCTACCTGACGAATTCGCCCGGCTGCATCGCCAAGCTGCGCGGCTCAGTGCCATTATTCAAGGACCACCTTCGCGCGGCTGCCGCCATGCAATATCTCAGCCCGCGCCGGACAGTAGCCTATGCCGAAGTCCCCTCGGTCTGGCTGACAGACCTGACGCTCACAACCCATCGCATCCATCCGGATTTTGAAATTCAATTCGGCGTGCGTAATCTGCTGGACCGCGCCTACTACGATCCAGTCGGGGTCGGTCTGGTCCAAGACCGGCTTCTCGAAGACGGCCGCGCCCTTTTCTTGAAACTGATGTGGCGCACCCGGGAGTAACGTGCGGAACCGGCGGCACAACCCGGCATGGTTCGCCTCGCTGGCCCTGCTTGTGTTCCGCGTCCCGGCGCCGGGTGCGAGCCCGCCTTCGGTGGTGGTGGTGGCATCGCCCGGGGTGGAAGCGCACCGCTTAGCGATCGAAGGCATCCATGCGGGGCTGGCGGCATCCTCGCCGGAAATCCGCATGGTGGACCTGGCTCAGTTGCGCGGCGAGCCGGCAGCCGGAGCGCGGCTGGTCACGCCCGGGAGTCGCGTGATCATCGCTGTCGGTTCGGAAGCGCTCGAGCTGGTCGCCGCGGAGCGGCCCGGCGTGCCCGTAATCAGCATCATGGTCCTGAACCGGTCGTCCACAGG
>DASQHK010000230.1:0-8457 GCA_035632135.1 Bryobacterales bacterium | reverse complement strand
TCCGGAGGATTTTCAGGGGCTCGTCTCGCCGCGCGTCCTGGAGCGGGTGAATTTCGCGCGCGGCCGGGTGCGGCCGGCGTGGGGGTTGGACGTATCGGCCGGGGCCGAGCTGTGGCGGCACGAAAAACGCTCGGTGCGATTTCAGATCGACGTGCGCAACGCCACAAACCGCCTGAACCTGATAAACTTTTCTGGCCTGCTTTCGGGCACCGCCATCGCCGCGCCACGCACCGTGGGCGCGCAGTTGCGCATGCAATTTTAGACGAGGACTACCAACTTGAGCGACCGACCAACGATTTCCGCCGCTGATCTCGAGCTGCTGCGCAGCTACGACACGCCGACCATCTGCAACGTGATCGAGTGCTTCCACATCCGCCCGCGCAACACCGGCTACATGGACGCCCGCATCCGCGCCTGCTTTCCGGAGATGCGGCCGATGGTGGGCTTCGCCTGCACGGCTACGTTTCGCTCGGCCGCGCCCCCGCGCCAGGGCAACGTCTACGCCTCGCTCGACCGCCACGTGGCCGCTTTTGCCGACGTCGCCGCGCCGCCCGTGGTCGTCTTCCAGGACCTGGATGACCCGGCCGCGTCGGCCACCTTCGGCGAGGTCATGTGTACGACCTACCAGCGCTTCGGCGCCGTAGGGCTCATCACCAGCGGCGCGGCGCGCGACCTCGACCAGGTCCGGCGGCTGGGCTTTCCCTGCTTCAGCAACGGCGCGATCTGCTCGCACGGCTACGCGCACTTCGTCGACGTGGGCGTGGTGGTGATGGTGGGCGGCGTGGCGGTCAGCCCCGGCGACCTGCTGCACGGCGACGCCAACGGCGTCTCGACCATTCCCGTCGAGATTGCATCCGAGGTGGCCCATGCCTGCGCGGAGTATTGCGCCGCCGAGCAGGTGGTGCTCGACTACTGCAAGTCGGCCTCGGTGACCGTGGCCGGTTTCGCCGAAGCGCGAGCCGAATGTGGCCGCCGCATCGCGGCGCTGAGCGACCGGGTGAAGATGCGGGGCAAGGGCGCCGCGTCGTAAAACCCCTGGCGCAGCATGGCGTGGCCCTGGTTCGACGGATCGCGGCTCGCCGCGAGGTCCAGCTTCACGCCCGGCCTGGGATTCGGGTACAATGCAGCTATGAACCGCCGCCAATTTGTAATTCGCTCCGCTGCCGCCGCGCAGTTGGGCTCCTCTCTGCTTAAAGGTGCTAGCCGCAGCGCGCCGCACCCCGCCAACGTGCGGGGCGCCAACGACCGGCTCCGCGTCGGCATCATCGGCTGCGGCGGCCAAGCCCGCGGCCACCTGGACGCGCTGCTCGAGATGCGCGAGTCGGACAACATCGAGATCGCCTCCGTTTGCGACATCTACACGCTGCGCATGGAGGCCTTCGCGCAGAAAAGCGGCGCCAAGCAGGTGGCCGACTACCGGACGATCCTCGATGACAAGGATATCGACTACGTCCTGATCGCCACGCCCGAGCACTGGCACCACCGCATGACGCTCGACGCCGCCGACGCCGGCAAGCACATCTACTGCGAAAAGCCCATGACGCATACCATCGCCGAGGGGAAGGACGTGGTGAAAAAGATCCAGGAAACCGGCGTGAAGATGCAGGTGGGCGTGCAGGGCATGTCGGACGATTCCTACGAGACGGCGTTCAAATACGTCCAGGACGGCACGCTGGGCAAGGTGGTGGTGGCGCAGATCGATTACTCGCGCAACTACAAGGACCAGTTCTGGGCCTACCCGATCGACGAGCGGGCGCAGCCGGGCGTGAACCTGGACTGGAAGGCCTGGCTGGGACCGGCGCCCAAGCGCGCCTGGGACCCGGAGCGCTACTTCCGCTGGCGGTTGTATTGGGACTACTCAGGCGGCATCGCCACCGACCTGTTCATTCACCGCGTGACGCGGCTGATCAAGGCGCTGGGGCTGAAGCTTCCCGAGCGCGTAATGGGAGCGGGCGGCACCTGGGAGTTCACCGAGCAAAAAGCCGAGGTGCCGGACACGTTCAACATGATGTGCGATTACCCGGGCGGGCCGACCATGCTGGTGGTCTCCTCGATGGCCAACGACAGCCCCGTGCCGCACCAGCTTCGCGGCCACCTGGCGACGCTCGAATTCACCCACACCGGGTTTACCATCAAGCCGCAGCGGCAGTTTGCCGAGGGGAAGCGGGAGATCGTTTACGAGAGAACGGGCGCCGAAAGCGTCGAGCTACACCACCGCAACCTGCAAAACGCCATCCGCAAGAACGAGCCGCTGAAGTGCGACGTGATGCTCGGTTATTACGGGCTGGTGCCGTGCCTGATGGGCGTGGAGTCGTTCCGGCAGAAGAAATACCTCGCTTGGGACACGCAGCACGAGCGGGTGAAGCCAGCGTAGGGGATCAGAGGCCCGGCGGTGCGGCCGCGACCGGCAGCGGCACATTCAGCCCTGCGTCCAACGGCGGCAGCGACGGCCCGCACAGGCGGCCTCCGCCCACAGCAGTGACCGCGAAGAGCGCTGCGACCGCCAGCGCCCGAATCAAGTTACCCGCCGCGAAGTTCCTTGCGCGAACCATACGCCCCCGTTCTGCGTCGCGCCTTGCTTCCAATTCGAGTCTATTGTCTCATTTTTTCTGTCTAATTGTTGCGAAATGGAAAAAAATTGTATAAATGTACTAGGAAAAGATAGTACCGTCGTACTAATAATCCACTTGAATCAGAAACAATCCTCGCGCGGCCGCGGTCGGGCCTGCCTGGCGCCGATCGCCGGACTCTAAGATCTGGGGGACATCGGCCGGCGCGCGATTGCCCTTGCCGATTTCGAGCAGCGTCCCGACGATGTTACGAACCATGTGGCGGAGGAAGCCGGAACCGCGGACGCGATAGCGGACGAGGTCGCCTTCGGTTTCCAGGCGAGACAAAAAGATGGAGCGCACGGCGGGTTCTTCGGCCTCGCCGTCATCGGCCGCCGCGAGGCTGCGAAAGTCCCGCGTCCCTTCGAAAAGCGGCGCCGCCTGGGCCATGGCCGCCAGATCGAGCGGATACGGGTGGTGGCAAACGTAGCGGTGCAGCATGGGCGGGCAGATCTCTCCGTGCCAGAGCCGGTATTCGTAGAGTTTCGACTGCGCCGAAAAGCGCGCGTGAAAATCCGGAGGCGCTTCCTCGGCTTGCAGGATGCGAATGGCGGGCGGCAGCAGGCGGTTCATGGCGCGGCGCAGATTGAGGAGAGGGATCGGGTTTTCGAGAGAGCAACTCGCCACCTGCGCGAGCGCGTGCACGCCGGCGTCGGTGCGGCCGGAGCCGTCCACGGTCACGGCTTTCCCTTCCATTTCCGATAAAACCCGCTCGAGTTCGCCTTGAATGGTCGGCAGGTCGGGCTGCATTTGCCAGCCGTGGAAATCCGTGCCGTCGTAAGCGAGTGTGAGCTTGAGTTTGCGCAAGCCGTTTCGGTCAGGAGGCCGTGTTTCTGCTGCCGGGCTTCACCAGCGGCTCGCCCTTGGCGCACAGGGGACAGCTTTCCGGAGGATAGGTTTCCACCGCCAGCGTCGCCAGGGCCACGCGGGGCAGACCGATTTCGGCTTGGCCGCCGCTGCGGTCGATGATGGAGCCGCCCGCCATGATGGTTGCGCCGGCGGAGTGAAAGACGGCAATGGTCTCCTTGGTGCTTCCCCCGGTCGTGATGACGTCCTCGACGACCACACCCCGCTCGCCGGGCTCGACGGCGAAGCCGCGGCGCAGCGCCATGTGGCCATTACCGTCCCGCTCGGTGAACAGGAAGCGGCATTGGAAGGCGCGGGCCACCTCGTGGCCGATAATGAGCCCGCCCAGCGCCGGGGCGGTCACAAAATCGATGGGGTGATGGGATCCCCCTGCTGCCTTTGCCAGAATGGAGGCCAGGGCTTCGGCCAGGGCACGGCCCAGCCGCTCAGCGTCGGCCGGGTGGGCGAGCAGCCGCGCGCATTGCAAGTATTCCGGGCTGTGCAGCCCACTGGTGAGCTGGAAGTGGCCTCGCAGGTACGCACCCCTCTGCCGGCACAGATCCAGCACTTCGGCCTGGGTCATCGTCTGGGTTATTGCCATGGGTTGGTTCCCAATGTCACCGCGACGCGGCAATCGCCGCAATGTTAGGATAACAAATGACCTTCGTTGCGGAGCCGGCGCTACGGGCAGCCTCCGGGAGCACAAGGGAACAGGCACGGGTTTCTGTTCGTAAGTAACACCGATGCTGCCTCCAACGCCAATACTGTTTTGCACTCAACCTTTCGGGCCATGTTCCGTCTAAAGTCATGTCCCGTTTGCAGATTTGCCTGAGGAGAGCTGATTGACATGCGTTTGAGAACTTCACTCGTCCTGCTGCTGAGCCTGGCCATGCTGATGCAGCCGATGTGGGTGCAGGCGGCGCCCGCGGGATCGCCGGCGGCGGCAGTCGCGCCGAGTAATCTGGCCCCCGCCACGCCGGACTACACCAAGGGCGCGATCTGGTGGCCCAACTTCAGCAAGGTTTTCCGGACGCCCTACGTCGCGGAAGCAAACCTGGCCGACAGCGATCGCCTGGAACAGTTGCTGCGGGAGGGCAACATCTACCTGTCTCTGGATGATTCCATCGCGCTGGCTCTGGAGAACAACCTCGACATCGCGGTGGCGCGCTACGGACCGCTGATCGCCGACGCCGACATTCTGCGCGCCAGGGCCGGGGCCTTCTTGCGCGGCCCGGGAATTGGGGGCGTCTCCAGCCAGTCCACTGGAAGTTCCGCCGGCGGCGGCGGGGCCCCAGGCCCGCAGCCGGTGGTCAATACGGTCTCCGTCGGCGGGCCGGCCATACCGCAGTTCGACCCCGTCCTGACTGGCACGGCCGTCAACTGGAATCACAATAGCTCGGCGCAGACGAACACCATCGTCACCGGCACCAACACGCTGATTAACGAAGGGCTGAGCTCCGGCATCTCCTACTCGCAAGCTTTCGATACCGGCACAGCCTTCTCGCTGGGCTGGAACAACCAGACCAACACCTCCAACGCCATTCGCAACGTCTTCAACCCCTACCTGCAGAGCAGCTTCGTGCTGAACTTCCAGCAAAACCTGCTGCAGGGCTTTGGACGCTCCATCAACAGGCGCAACATGCGGATCGCTCGCAACAACCGCGAGATTTCGGACCTCGCTTTCGAGGAGCAGGTGATCCAGACGGTGGCGCAGGTGGAGGATCTCTACTGGGATCTGGTGAGTTTTATTGAGAACGTGCGGGTGCAGCAGCAGGCGGTCGAAACCTCGCAGAAGCTCTACAACGACAACAAGCGGCAGGTGGAGATCGGCACGCTGGCGCCGATCGAGATCGTGCGCGCGGAGGCGCAGCTCGCGAGCGATGAGCAGAACCTGACGGTGGCGCAGACGCAAGTGCAGCAGCAGGAAACGATCCTCAAGAACGCGCTGAGCAAGAGCGGAGTGGCAAACCCTTCGATCGCCCAGGCGCACGTCGTCCCTACCACGCAGTTCGTGGTACCGCAGTCGGAAGCCGTCGAGCCGATTCAGGACCTGATGAGCTACGCGCTGCGCTCCCGGCCCGAGCTGGCCCAGTCCCGCATCAGCATGACCAACTCGGACATCAGCCTGAAAGCGACTCAGAATGCCCTGCGGCCGAGCCTGAACTTCGTGGCCAGCATGACCAACAACGCCCTGGCGGGCCAGATAAACCCCAATTTTGTGAACTTTGGCGGCAGCACGCTGGCGGCGGCGCCATCCGAGTTCTTCGTCGGCGGCCTGGGAACCAGCTTGAAGCAGCTATTCAGCCGGAACTTCCCGAGTTACGGCGTGGGGCTGCAATTGAATGTGCCGGTGCGCAACCGCTCGGCGCAGGCGGACATGATCACCGCCCAGCTCCAGCTCCGCCAAGCGGAGATCCGGGTGCACCAGACCGAAAACAGCGTACGGGTGGAAGTGCAAAACGCGCTCATCAACGTGCAGCAGGCCCGTGCCCGGCTGGATGCCGCCACCAAGGCCCGCATCCTGCAAGAGCAGACCCTGGACGCCGAACAGAAGAAGTACGCGCTGGGCGCCGACACGATCTATAACGTGATTCTGTCGCAACGCGACTTGACGTCGGCTCGCTCGACCGAGGTCGCCGCGATTAACAACTACGCGAAGGCCAAGATCGAGCTGGAGCGGGCCACGGGGCAGACGCTCGACAAGAACAACATCAAGATCGACGAGGCTTATAACGGCGCGGTGAGCAAGCCGCCCGATCCCCTCCCGGCCCGGACACCCGCGCCCCCCAAGCCGTGAGCAGCCTCGGAGCCGGCGAAGCGGCGGCAGCTTGCGGAAAAGACGTGACCCATGCGGCGTCGCCGGCGTCTCATCCACGATGAGGAACGCAACCAGACGGGCCAGCTTCGAAGCGAGCAAGGTATGGCTGGCGGCCGGCGCGTTACTGCTGCTGGCGCCGGCGCGGCCCGGCGCGGCGCAAGCGCGGCGGACCCCGATCGTGATCGAGTTGTTCACTTCCGAGGGCTGCTCGAGCTGCCCGCCCGCCGACCGTTTTCTGGCGCGCCTGGAGAAAGAGCAGCCCCTCCACGACCTGGAGATCATCCCGCTCGAGCAGCACGTGGACTACTGGGACCGGCTGGGCTGGCGCGATCCTTTTTCGTCCGCGGAATTCACGCTGCGGCAGCAGCGCTATGCGCAGTGGTTCCGGCTGGAAGGCCCGTACACGCCGGAAATGGTGGTCGACGGGCAGGCCGAGTTTGTGGGCAGCGACGCTCGCCGGGCTGGGGTCGTGATCGCCCGCGCGGCCCAGGCGCCGAAGGGGACGGTGGAACTGGCCGTGAACCCAGGCGCCAAACCCGGCGCGGAGAAGCTGGCGGTGCGGGTAGAAAACTTGCCGCCCGGCGCCGCCCGCGACACGGCCGACGTGCTGCTGGCCATCACAGAAGACGACCTGTCGTCGAACGTGGCGCGCGGCGAGAACGCCGGACGCCAGCTTGTTCACAGCGCCGTGGTGCGAAGGCTCAGCGTCATCGGCCAGGCGAAGCGGCAGCAAACGCCCGCCTTCGCCGCGCAACCTGCCATCACAATCGAGCGCGGATGGAAACCCGAGAACCTGCGCGCGGTCGTGCTGGTGCAGGAGCGCGACGATCGCAAGATGCTGGGAGCGGCATCCATCTCGCTGGCCGCCAGCGCCCGTTGAATTTCGGCGGAGGCTGTGGGAGCATCAGGCTTCGTGCATCTCCGCCGTTTTCTTCTGCTGGCCCTGCTGGCGGCCTTCGTGGCGCGAATCGTCGCCACTTACCACGTTTTCAACGAGACGATGGACGAGCCGGCCCACATTCGCGCCGGGCTCGAATTCCTGCGAACGAGGCAGTATAACTGGGAGCCGCAGCATCCGCCGCTGGCGAGGATGACGCTGGCCGTGCTGCCTTATTGCTTCGCACGATTCCACCTCTATCGGCATCTCCGGCTGTGGATGGCTGTGTTTCGGATCCGTGAGGAGCCGGCCAACTACTGGGTCGGGCTGGCGGTGTCACGCGCGGGGAACCTGCTGTTCGGGACGCTCATTCTCCTCTTCGTCTGGAGGTGGAGCCGCGTGCTGTTTGGTCCCTGGCCGGCGGTGGCGGCGTGTGCCGTGGCGAGCTGCTCGCCCAACCTGATCGCTCACACCGCGCTCGCCACGCTGGATGCCGCGGCGGCCGCCGGCACCGTGGTCGCGGCATTCTTTTTGTGGCGATGGAGCGAGCACGCCGGGTGGCGCTACGCGCTGGGGGCCGGGGCGGCGTTCGGCTTCGCGGTGCTATGCAAGTTTTCCACCGCGGCGTTCCTGCCGCCGCTGGCCGTAATTTACTTCGCGACGGCGCGATGGAACAGGTGGAGGACCTGGAGCGCCGCGCAGGCGAGAACAGGCCTGCTGCGAGGCGCAGCCTTTGTTGTGGTGGCGGGCACGGTGGTTTGGGCCGGCTACGGGTTCGACGCGGGGCCGCTCGTGCCGCCGGGGCATCACTACTACAGCCCGTTTCCGATGGGCGACCCCACCAGCGCGGCGAGCCGGCTCACGCCTCTGCTGGGACATCACACGCTGCCCGCGCCGCGATTCTAGCAGGGACTGATTGATCTGCTCGGCCACAACGAGCAAGGACACAACGCTTATCTGCTCGGAAGGTGGTCGGCGTACGGGTGGTGGTACTACTTTCCGGTGGCCGTGGCGGTGAAAACGACCCTGCCGCTGCTGTTGCTGGCGGCGCTGAGCCTCGGGCTTTATGTATTGCGGCGACGCAGCGGGCCGGCGCGAGGGATGATCTACCCGATCTGGGCGGTGATTGTAGTCATGGCGGTAGGCATGGCGGGCCAGCTCAACATCGGCATCCGGCACGTGCTGGCAATCTATCCGTTTCTCGCCATTCTGGCCTCGGGCGTATTCAGCGAGGCCCTGCGGCCCGAGCGCCGGGCGCGCGCGGTGATGGCGGCAGGGCTGGCGCTGCTCGGGTGGCACGCGGCCGA
>DASQHK010000229.1:0-3574 GCA_035632135.1 Bryobacterales bacterium | reverse complement strand
CGCGGCGCGACCCGTTCGGGAAGAAACTCCACCTGCACGGCAGGCCCGGCGGGCGCTCCGGCCAGCACTCCCGCCGTTCGTGCCGCCGGCGCCCCGCCGTGCTGGTAGATCTCGTAAACCAGCTCGCCGGAACGCTCCGCGAAATAAGCCACCTGCTGCATCTCGATGCCGCCATCGGCCAGCGCGGAAAACTCCCGCGCCGGCAGCGGCAGCAGCGTCCGCTGCGGCGTATGCAGCAGGAATACATTGTTGGGGTCCCGCATCAGCTCGCCGAGGCGGTGCACTTGGCCCGCGTGGCCGGGGTCGTCCGGTGCATTCACGGAGAAGAAGAAGTCATCGACGTCCAGCTTCGAGCGCCAGCCGACAAACGCGACGGGGGTGGAAAATCCCCAGTCGATGGCGAACAGCCTCCGCTCCGGGTGCTGCGCCAGATACGGCACGAGACGGTAGATCGCGTCGGTGAACTGGGCGGTTCCGCCGGTGCGGGTGTAGATGGCCAGGTACCGGGCGTTCACCGAGACATTGACGGCCGCGGCCGCGATCGTGATCGTCACAGCGGCGGCGGCCAGCGTTCGGCGGGGCCGCCCGGACGCCGCGCTCGCCGCCTCCACGGGCGTCCAAAGCGACACCGCGAGGAACAGCAGCGGGAACGGCTCGAGCATGATCAAGTGATGGGCGCTCGCGCCGCCTTCGAAAGTCACAAACATGCAGGCGTACATCAGCAGCGAGAGCAGCAGCGGAAACAGCAGACGCCGCGTCGAGCCCGCGCGGCGCAGCAGCCACAGATTCACGGGCAGCAGCAGCGCCGCCAGCCCCAGCAGCGGCAGCAGGATCGTCTGGCGCAGCCGGCCGATACGGAACATCGCATTCGCCAGGCCGGCCCACGCCACGTCGTGCGCCGGGGGCGAGATCGCGAGATGATCTTCGCCGGTGAGCGCTGCCATGAACGTTCCATCGAAGGTGCCCTTGGCCTGCAAGATCTTCGACCACCGGAACTCGAGTCGCCCGTGCTCGCGCCACGTTTCGCCGTGCCGCTTCAGGTTGTAGCCGATCAACGGCGCCGCGCCGATGAGCAGCGCGATGGCCGCGATCGCAAGTGAAGCGCGGTTGGCTCGCAGGCGCTGGAAAGCTTCGCGCGGCCACAGCAGTACGAGGGTCCCACCCAGCCCGGCCAGAAGCCATAGGAAGTTGGCCTTGTCCCACAGGCCGAGGCCGAGCAGGAACGCGGCGGCGGCGAGCGTCGTCCGCGAGCCGCTCGCGAGCCACCGCGCCAGCAGGCACAAGCCACCCATCTTGAAAAGGTGCATCAGGGCGACGGGGCCATAGTCGAGCCGGATGGTGTGCACAAAGCTCGGGTCGGTGGCCACGAGCGCGGTGGTGGTAGCGGCGACCGCGCTGCCCCAGTAGCGCCGCACGAACCAGAAGATCAGCCACACGGTCGCCGCGCCCGCCGCGACGGCGAAAGAGCGGTAGCCCGGCACGCCCATGGGTACTACTAAGAACCAGAACCACAGCAGCCAGCCCTTGAGCGCCCCCACGTACGACATCATCATCAGCGGCAGCCGGCCGTGGTTGAACTTGAGCGAGAACAGGATGCTGGGCCGCAGCGCCGGCAGCAGCACCGGCGCGTGCAGCAGTTCGTCCTGCTGCGGGCCGGGCAGGCGGATCCACGCCGCGGCGAACAGCAGGAACAACAGCAGACTGCCGCCCAGCACCAGGCGTTCCGCGCGGGATGGCGAGGGCATGAAAGCCAATTATAGGGGAGTGGTCCGGCCCCGGAAGTCATCGCGCGGCGGCCGCTCTCCGCCCGCAAGCGTCGCGAAGCGCCGGCGGGGCGCGGCAAGCACGCCTCTCGGCTCCTGGCGTCGTGCAAGATCAGCGCAGACCGCGCCCCAGGCAGTGATGCATCGTGGGGCTCGAGCGACCTGCACGCACGCCTCTCTGCTCCCGGCGTCGTTCAGGGCCAGCGCAGGACCGCGCCTCCAGACAGTGATGGGTCGCCGGGCTTGGGGAACCCGCAAGCACGCCTGTCTGCTCCCGGCGTCGTGCAAGATCAGCGCGGACCGCGCCCCGAGGCAGTGATGCGCCGCCGGGCTTGGGGAACCCGCAAGCACGCCTCTCTGCGCCAAGCGTCGTGCAGGGCCAGCGCGGCCCGCGCCCCCAAGGCAGTGATGGTCGCCGGCTCGGGGAACCGGCACGCACGCCTCTCTCCTCCCGGCGTCGTGCAAGGCTACGCGGTCCCCCAGCGGCAGCGGCCGATGAGCGTGCTATCCTCTACGGGGCGCGACGGGATGGGGATGGAGCGAAAACAATTCTGGGCTCTTTTGTTTGTCTTCGGCAGCCTGGTGCTGGCCAGCCGCCTGCCCCTGGCCCCCGGCCAGCTCTTCTCGTTTGACGACGTCAACTTCGCTTACGCCATCGGCCATTTCGACCCGCGCATCAGCCAGCCGCAGCCGCCGGGCTATCCGCTGTTCGTGGTGGAAACGCGGGTGCTCCGCCGGCTGCGCTTCAAGCGGGCCGGAAGCAATCTGCTCGTGCTTTCGCTTGCCGGCTCGATCGCCGCGCTGCTGGCGCTGGCCTGGCTCGGCGGCGAGATGGCTGGAACCTCAGCCGGCTGGTGCGCGGCGTGGCTGTTGCTGTTCCACCATTCCTTCTGGTACGGCGCGCTGACGTCGGCCATCCGCGTGCATCTCGCGCTCATCTCGGCGGCGGTCGCGGCGGCCTGCTACCGCGCGTGGAAGGGCGAGCGGCGGTGGATCTATGGGAGCGCCGTGGCACTAGGCCTCAGCGCCGGGATCCGTCCCGAAATGGGCGCGCTGCTGTTTCCACTGTGGGCAGTTAGCGCAATGAGCGCGGCGCGGGCTGCAAAACGACCGCGGGAGTTTCTGCGCGGACTGGCGCTACTGGCAGCCGTCGTGCTCGCATGGCTCGTGCCGACGATGCTCGCTTCGGGCGGCCCGTCGAGCTACCTCCGGCTTTGCTGGAACTATCTGGCCGAGCAGTCCACGCTCACGTCGGGGTTGTTCGGCGCCCCGGAGTCCAAATGGGGCGCGAGCGTGGTCTGGCTCTGCGTCTGGACGCTCTCGAGCCTGCTGGCCTGGCCGCTCGCCGCGGCGCTGGCCTGGCGGCGCAGCGATGGCTTCGGCTTCGCCTGGAGCCAAGTCGTCTTTCTGGCGCTGTGGTTCGTGCCCTCGCTCGCGTTCGCCATTCTGGTGCATATCGCCGACGCGGGCCAGGCGCTGGCCATGGTTCCTGCGGTTTGTCTCGTCGGGGGATGCCTGATCAGCCGCGCCGTCTCGCGGCTCGAGCCGTGGATGTCGCGCGAGCACGCGCTGCTGTTCCTCATCGTTCCCAGCCTTCTGATCGACGTGCTCGTCTTCTTCCGGCCCGGATGGTATCACCAGGTCCAACCGGAAACGGGCTGGAGGGCCGCGGTCGAGCAAACTTGGGCCGACATCGACAGCGGCCTCGACCAGACCTCGCTCGGCCAGATCCGCCGCACGGTCAGCGCCGACGATCACGCCCTGCGAGCGCTAGGCACTCTGGCGGCGGAGCGGCCCGAGCGCACCGTCGT
>DASQHK010000228.1:0-1918 GCA_035632135.1 Bryobacterales bacterium | reverse complement strand
CATCCGCAGGTCTGCTGCGCGTACTGCAGGCGGGTCCGATCTGGGTAGCCTCTAGCCCGCCGGCGGCAGCCTCACGCCCAGAACGTCGCGCAGATAGTTGATGTTGTGCGCGAGATAGTCATCGACGGCGAGATCCAGGTTCCCGCCGATGGAGTCGAAGCCGTCGTCGCCCTTCCGCGGGCCGTCCACGTCGAAAATCGCCCAGCCCTTGTAGTGTTTGTCGCGCAGCACCTGGAAGACGGCCGGGAAATCGACGCCGCCGCCCCCCAGGTTGTGGTAGACGCTCGCCGCGCGGTGTTCCTCCGGCGTCGGCGTGGAGTTGTTGCCGCGGTATTTGCCGTAGGTGTCCTTGAGATGCACCTCCGCGATGCGCGGGAAATAATCGCTGATGATTTGCGCCGCATCGGCGCCGCCCAGGGTCAGGTGCCCGGTGTCGGCCGTCATCCAGACATACTTGGGATCGGTAAGCTCCATGGCCCGGCGCACGTCTTTTTCCCGCTCCAACGGTCCCCAGATGTGGGGATGCGGCGCCAGCCGGATTCCCATGGCAATCGTCTGCCTGCCGATCTCGTTGAGCGTGTTGGCGAGTCGCTTGAGCTGATCGTCGCTCGGACCGCCCGGCGGGCGCTGCCCCATATTGACCTTCCAATGGTCGGAGCCGAGCGGCTGCAGAAAATCGCGGGCGAAGGCCACGTGATCGGCAATGGTCTTGGGGATCCGCTGCGGATCGATGAAATTGGTCGACTGGCCTCTCTCCCCATTGGACGCGTCGATGAAGGTGACGCCCGCCTCATCGAAAATCTTCTTCAGCTCCAGCGGATTTTTCCGGTATCTCTCAATCGCGTCCCCGTAGGGCTCGATGCCTTGCAGCCCCAGGGCGGCGATCCTTTTGACCGCCCACACCAGGTCGTGCTGGTGGCCCCAGATGGAGCTGGTGGTTCCGTAAAGAATGTCCGGATTGACGGGGTCGAGCGGCTGATGAGAAACCGCGCCCCACATCTGCAATGGCCCCGCGACGCTCGCGGCAGCGGCCATGCCCGACCATGCCAGAGCGGAAGACAGAAACTCCCGCCTCCTGATCCCGCGCTCCGTAACTTTTACAGACATGGACGCCTCCCTCCCATGCTCGTCCCATTATGCCCCAAAGCAGCGGGCGACGCGCCGAGCCATTCCGGTACTTTAGCGCCGATTCCGAGCCGCGCGCGTTAGCAAGCGGTGTTTGGACTTTTTCCGCAGCCCGTTAGCGTGGAGACGGTTTCTTGCACGCCGGAAGCGGCGGCTTGATCACTGATTCGTCGCTCTCGTTCAACGGCGGCAGAATCCTGCGGATCGTGAAGTTCATTCCGGGAGGTATCGGCACTTCCAGCAACGGCACAGCGCATACGGAAGCTTCCGGCCGCGGGCTGAGGCTTGCGTACAATATCGGCCGCCGGGGCGTGGTTCCCAGCAAGTGTGTTCCTTTCGGGAATCCGTTCGCGAGAGGGCCATAGAACTTGCCGGATGGTGCTGGCTGCGGTTCCTGAGCCAGGATGCAGCCTGCCAGCGAAAGCGCCAGGAGTGCCATATGCACCGCCCGCATGTCGTGGAGTTTACCGCTCCGCCATGATCTTGTCCATCACTTGCTGATCCCGCTATCCGGCGCCGGCTATGACGCCTCGGGGACGGAGACGGCCTGGATAAGCCCGGCGAGGCGCTCTACCGTGGCGATGAACTCCTCGAACAGTGACGGCTTGGGGAAATAGAGGCTGCAGCCGAGGTCGTAGCATTCGGAGACGACGAGCGGGTTGTCGGCGGCGGCGAATACCACCACCGGGGTCTGGCGCAGGGGCTCGCAGGATTTGACCTGGCGCAGGAATTCCCGGCCATCGAGGTTCGGCAGGTTGAGATCGAGCAGGACGAGGACCGCGCTGGGAGGCCG
>DASQHK010000227.1:0-12728 GCA_035632135.1 Bryobacterales bacterium | reverse complement strand
GCGCGAATACATCCTCAAGAAGCTCGAAGAAACCAACGGGAACGTCACGCGCACGGCCGAGATCCTGGGCCTGGAGCGCAGCAACCTGTACCGCAAGATGAAAGCGCTCGGCATCGGGACCTGACCACTCTGTTTCCGGACGGCGCCGTCCCAAAACCGGACAGGGGGATCCCGCCCCGCGCGCCGATCTACTGAAGTGCAGGCAACCGCGCTTTAGCCGGCGTTTCGCTCGTGCTAATGGCAGTGACCCTGCTCGCCGGCTACCTGCCGGCGCGGCGTGCGTCGCGACTCGCGGCTCGACCCGATGGCGGCGCTGCGTCACGAGTGAAGGGCGCCTGCCCGTCCCGGGCGTTTCAGGTCGACTGGCGCGGGCGCGCGGCGGCGCCGTTCAGATTCTCGGTCTTGTACTCCCGGAGCCACCGTGAAAGCCGGCGCCGGCTTCGGGCGCTGAGCGCCCTCCGGCCAACCTGCTCGTTCCGCTCCAGGTGAGCGTCCAGCCTGGCTGCAGCCCGAAAGCCCTTAGTCGCCTGGAGTTGCTCGATCGAGGCGATCACCTGGTCGAACCATTTCTTTTCCATGCGCAACTGTCGCAAAGTATGAGGCAAGTCCACAGCATCCCTCCATGTGAATAAAGTGTGAATGGGACGAGGAAATTCTCAGAAAAATTTATCCGGCGCGCGCGCAGCGGCTGTGCGCTGACGGTTGGCAGCCGTGGGCTCGCGCCCAGCGTCTATAATGAGGAGGATGTCTGGGTCGGCGGGGATATCGGCGAAATCACGGTGGAAATCGGCGTGGAAATCAGCGGCCCTGGCCGCTTTCTGCCTCCTGGCGGCCGTGGTTGTCTCCTGGAGCGCCGCCGGCCAGCAGCTCGATGCCTGGGCCTACGATTTTTTCCTGCGCCTGCGCCCTCCGGCGGCGCGGCCGGCCTCGGCGGTGGTGGTGGCGCTCGATGAAGAAACGCTGCGCGCTTATCACGGCGTCACTCACCTGCGCCAGCCGCTCACCGACGCGCTGAAAGTGATCGCCGGCGCGGGCGCAAGAGCCGTCGCCGTGGACCTGCAGCTCGCCGACCACGACGATCCCGAGCGCGACGCCGCGCTAAGCCGCGCGCTCGAGGCCACGCCCAACCTCGTGCTGGCCACGGGGCTGGTGGAAGACCCCCGCACCAAGACCGTCTACTGGGAGGATCCGCTGCCGGAATTCAGCCGCCAGGCTGCCCTCGGCCACGTGCACGCCCAGCCCGACCTGGACGGCGTGAGCCGGCTCGTCCTGCTTGACGCCACGGCGGCCGGCCGCCGCCGCTGGGCACTGGCGCTCGAAGCGTTTCGCCTCGCTTCGGGCGCCGCCAACATCATCGAGACTGAGGACACGCTCGAGGTGGGCGGCGTCTCCATCCCCGCCTCGCTTCGCGAGGAGCGCGCCCTGCGCGTGCGCTACTTGCCCAACGGAGCGCTGGAGCAAATTTCGGTGAAGGAGCTGGTCGACAACCCCGCGCTCGCCGCACGCCTCCGCGGCCGCGCCGTCTTCATCGGTGTTACGGTGCAGGGCGGCTTCGACCGGCTCATGACCCCCTACTCGCTGCGCGACGCCGACGCCATGCCCGGCGTGATGATCCATGCCAATCTCTACGAGACCCTGGCCCGCCGTGACTTCCTCGTTTCGGTGCCCAATTCCGAAAGCCTCGCCGTGGCCCTGGCGCTGGCCGTGGCCCTTGCGCTCTGCTTCCAGCTCCTGGCCGGCTGGCGCGCCTTCGCCCTGGGCTTCGCGCTGCTCCTCGCCGGTCACGCTTTGCCCTACTTGTTTTTCGCGCACAATCAGGTCCTGCCGTTCTCGCCCGCGGCGGCCACCGCCTGGTTCTGTTTTCTGGGCCTGGGCACGCGCCACTACCTCATCACGCGCCGGTGGCTCGGCGTCGCCGAGGCGCAGCGCGACCGCTACCAGCAGGCCGTCCACTACGTCACCCACGAGATGCGCACGCCGCTCACCGCCATCCAGGGATCGAGCGAGCTGATGGGCCGTTACGCGCTCAGCGAGGAAAAGCGTAAGGAGATTGCCGGCCTCATCCAGCGCGAGTCGCGGCGGCTGGCGCGCATGGTCGAGATGTTCCTGAGCGTGGAGCGGCTCTCCGCCGGACAGCTCGAGCTGAAGCGCGAGCCGGTACCCGCCTCTGACGTGATCGCCGCCTGCCTGGAGCGGGCGCGGCCGCTCGCCGAGCGCAAACGCATCCGCCTGCGCTTTGATCCGCCATCCGGCCCGGAGCCTTCCATCCTCGGCGACCGCGAGTTTCTCGAGTATGCCTGCTACAATCTGATTACGAATGCCATCAAGTATTCGCCGGCCGGCGCCGACATTTTGGCCGCCGTCGAGCGGGCGGGCGAAGCGGTCCGCCTTTCCATTCAGGACCACGGCTACGGCATGGACGAGCAGGAGGTGAAGCGCGTGTTTCAGAGGTTCTACCGCACCCGCCGCGCGCAGGAATCAGGAGAGGCGGGAACGGGCATCGGTCTGGCGCTGGTGGAGGAGATCGTCGTGCAGCACGGCGGCGCGATCGAGGTGGAGAGCCGCGTGAACCAGGGCTCGCGCTTCACGCTGGTGCTGCCGCGCGCCGCCGACCGGGTCGTGCAAGCCGCGCGCTGAAGGTTGCCGATGGAAAAGCCCCGCCTGCTTTTTGTTGAAGACGACGACTCGGTGAGAGCCACGTACGTCACTGCCCTCGAATGCGAGGGCTACCGCGTCGAGCCGGCGGCCTCCACCGGCGAGGCCCTCCAGAAACTGGCTGGCGAGCCCTACAGCATAGTCATTTCTGATATCTATATCGACGAGCACACCGGCCTCGATATTCTGCGGGCCGCGCGCGAGCGCGATCCCGACTGCGCCGTCATCCTGATGACCGCCCGCGGCACCATCGAAACGGTGATGGAAGCCACCCGCGGCGGCGCTTTCGACTACATCGCCAAGCCCTTCGATCTGGACCGGCTGCTCGACGCCATCAAGCGCGCCGAAGCGGCCCGCATCGTCGAAAAAGAGCCGGAAGAGGAGGAGCCGCTCGAAACCGAGATCGTGGGGCACTCTCCGGAGATGATCGGGCTGTTCAACGAGATCGCCCGGGTCGCCGAGACCGACGCCACCGTGCTGATCGAGGGCGAGACCGGGACCGGCAAGGAGCTGGTGGCCCGCCAGATCCACAAGTACAGCCCGCGCGCCCAGGGCCCCTTCATTCCCGTCGATTGCGCCGCCATCGCGCCCACGCTGCTCGAAAGCGAGCTGTTCGGCAGCACGCGCGGCGCGTTCACTGGCGCCGATCGCGACCGCGTCGGCGTGTTCGAGGCCGCCAACCGGGGCACCGCGTTTCTCGACGAGATCGGCGAAGTAGACGCCGCCTTCCAGCCCAAGCTGCTGCGCTTCCTGCAGGAGCACGAAGTGCGGCCGCTCGGCTCGGCCAAGTCACGGCCGGTCGATGTGCGCGTGCTCGCCGCCACCAACCGCGACCTGCCCAAGCTGGTCGAGAGCGGCAAGTTCCGCGAAGATTTGTGGTTCCGGCTCAACGTCGTGCGGCTGCGCATCCCGCCCCTGCGCGAGCGCCGCGGCGATATTCCGCTCCTGGTGCGGCACTATCTTTCCCGCTACAGCGAGCATTACGGCCACCACCTGCGGCTCAGCGACGGCGCGCTCAAAACGCTCCAGGAATACACCTGGCCCGGCAACGTCCGCCAGTTGAAGCACCTTATCGAGAAGGTCGTCATCCTGACGCCGGCGCACACGCTCGATGCCGAGGACGCGCGCGAAGCCTTGGAAGATCTCGATCCGCACGAGCGCCCCGTCGAGTCGCTCGCCGACGCCGAAGCCGAGCAGATCCGCAAGGTGCTCGCCGCCACCGGCGGCAACAAGAGCCGCGCCGCGCAGATCCTGGGCATCGAGCGCAAAACGCTCTATCGGAAGCTGGAACGGATGAAGCTGTAGGCCGATTCGGCACACAAATGGTCACGGCATTTTTGGCCGTTATTTCCCTTATTTTCAATAAGCGGCCGTCCGATCCGCCCGATTCAATGTTACGCTGATCTATAGACTGCCGATGTATCCACTAGGGCCCTTAGATCCTTGACATATATGTTCCCTCTCGCTACCTTAGCCCGTGTATGCCAGGACCAGAGCCCGGAAAGGAACTTGCCGTCATGCCGCAAATCGCGCAAGCTTTAAGTTCCCTGCTTGTGCTTCCGCCGAACTGGGACTCATATGGCGCACAACCGATCGACCCGCGATGTATCGAGTATGCGCGGACCCTTCTTCGTTCCATCATGAAGCCCGACACGCCGGCGCCCGCCGTCGTGCCAACGTCCCAGGGGGGCGTGCAACTGGAATGGCACACCAAAGGCCTCGATCTGGAAATCGAGGTCCGCTCCCCTGAGCAGTGCTACGTTCTCTACGAGAACCATCGAGATGGAACGACGTGGGAGGGTGAGCTGACAGCCGATCTTACCCAACTTCGGCAATTTGTGTCCAACCTTTCGCGCTGAACGCTGACACGGACATATCCAACAAGCTCAGATGGGGGACGACAGCTATCAAGATGACCCCACAATCCCCGATCAAGCCCAGCTTTGGCGACGCATTCCGCCCTGGCATTTCGTGAGGGACGAAAATCTGGGCCGGCTGCGGCCTTCTTCGGCGGCCTTCTGCAACCATCCGGACGGCAGTCCGATGTCCATCTTACTGGCTGAAGACATGGCTGCGGCAGGTCGCGCTCCGAATGAAGCGCTGCGCGGCCACGAGGGCTTCGCGCTGGCGTCGATCACCGCAGGGCTGGCGCGAGGTTGTCGCCAGGGCGTCGCCCGCGATCCTTTGCGCGAGGAGCCTGCACACGGCATAGTATTCGGGGAGAAGAGTAAGCTAGCCAGAAAGAAGCTCGCAGCGGGATCGCAGTGGGTCATTCCACCTCCCGCTGATCTGTAAGACTCTTGGCGTCGAAGTCTGTCGAGGCTTAGTCCGGCAGGCTACTTCAATCGCGGATACGGCGTCGCATACCCTTTCCGGTCCCACCACAAGATCCGGTTCAGCACGTCCTGCGGAATATCGTCCGGCTCCGACCAGTTCATCGCCAGCGACCGCCGCGCGCCCCAGAGCTGTCTCCCGCGGAGTGCCTGGAGCGGCGGGTTCATCTCGTCAAGGCTGACCTTGGGAGTTGAGTGCTCGTAGGCGGACGTGTCGGCCTCCGGCGTGAAGACGCTCGTCATGACGCGCGCCGCGGCCACAAAGCGCGTGCGGGGCGGGATGCGGAAAATCTCCTGGATGGTCCGCACCATGCTGGTGTGATCGTAAAAGTTGGAGTCGACTGCGCCCCGGCGGATGTGCGGCCCGATGGCCAGCGCCACCGTGCGGTGGCCGTCCACGTGGTCGAGGCCGTTCTGCGCGTCGTCCTCCACCACCAGGATCAGCGTCTTCGGCCAGAAGCGGCTCTTGGAAATGCCTTCCACAACGCGGCCCAGCGCCAGGTCGTTGTCGGCGACCATGGCGCGCGGCGTGGGTGAGCCGGGACGCGTGCCGTTGGTGTGGTCGTTGTTTAACGTCAGCACGGTCAGTTGCGGCAGCGTGCCGCTCTGCTCGCGTTCCGCTAACTCGCGCAAATACTCATCGGCCCGGATCTGGTCGGGAATGCTGGTCGAGTTGTTGGGATAGCGCGGACTCATGAATTTCTCGAGCGCCGGAACGCCCGCGCGACAGCCCACCTCGTTCTGCCATTTGCCTTCTTTGTAAAGGCGAAAGTAGTCGCTCCAGGTCAGCGGCTCGGCGCGATTCATGTCCACGGCGCTTTGGCTGACCGGGTCCCAGCGCGCCGGCAGGCAAAATTCCCCGTAAATCCGCAGGTCGATCGGCCGCGCGGCGCCCTGCCAGAAAAAGCCGGTCGGCGCGATGGTCAGCGCGTCGCTCATGTTCCAGGCGTAGCCCCGCGGCGAGGCGGCGAAGGCACGCTCCACGTAATCACTCACAAAAGCCTGCATGAGCCACTGGTGGCCGTCGAAGCTGATGGCCCCGCCGGTGTGGAAATTGTCGAGCAGCACGTAGCGCTCGGCCAGGGCGTGGTGATTCGGCGTCACGTCGCGGCCGTAAAACACCAGCTTCGGGTCGCCGTTGCCCTTCGCAATGTCGCCGAACACCTGGTCGTACGTGCGGTTTTCCTTGACGATCAGGAACACGTGCTCGATGCCGAGCGAAGCCAGGTTCGCGACGCCGCCCGCCGGCTCGAACTTCGGCATGTTGGCCGCCTGCACCTCGCGCGTCCCGGCCGCGATTTGCGGGGCGGCCGGGGCGGGTATCTTCACCAGCGACCCTTCATACTCCCTGGAATTGAACGTCCCCTTGCCGTCGGCGGTGTTGCCGGTTCCTTTGATACTGATGATACGCAGGTTGCCTTCCGCATCCACCGCTACCGCTGAAGGGAACCACGCCGTGGGCACAGCGCCCAGCACCTTCCACTTTTTGCCGGCTCCAGTGACGATGGCGATGGCGTTGTTGCCGCCGCAAGCCACGTAGAGCGTCTTCCCGTCGGGAGCGAACGCCGAAGCGTCCGGCTGGCTGCCCAGGAACGAAGACTGGCCGTTATCCGGCCACGTCGGGATCCGCACGTCCGTTCTGGCCAAGCTGCTCGTATCGATCAGACTGACGGAATCGGAATGTCCGTTGCTCACCGCCAGCGTCTTTTCGTCCGGGCTGAGCGCGAGCCCCGAAGGATGCAAACCGGCCGGAATCTCCTTCACCGCCAGCGTCTCCAAATCGACCATGCTAACCGTGCCGGTGCTCGAGGCGCCGGTGGCGGGATCGCTCACCACCTCGGAGCCGCTCGAAGGGGCCAGCGTGTCCCCCGGCCGGGGTGACCGGCCGCCCACGTTTGAAACGAAAATCTTTCCCTGCTTGCGCGAGATGCTGACGCCGAACGGCGCCATCCCCACCGGCACTTCCCGCTGCAGTTGCCGCGATCCCGCGTCGAACACCGCCAGAGAATTGTTGCGGCTGAAAGCCACATAAGCTGTCGCGCCGTCGCTCGAGAACGCAATGCCGGCCGGTACCGGGTGCCCTTGCAAGCGGATGTGCTCGGCCGGGCCGCTCGGCCGCCCGAGTTCATCGAGGGCCGCCACCAGGATGCTGTCCGGGCCGCTGCGCGTCGTCTCGCTCGCCCACAATTCCCGGTCGCCTGGCCGGAAGGCTATGCCTGTGTAAGAGGTGGACCGGGAAGGAATCTCCGCGATCTTGATCCCGGTCGAGCCGTCCAGCAGCAGTACGCTGTGCCAGTCCAGCACGGCCAGCAGCCGCTTGCGCGAGTCAAAAGTAAGGTCCACCGGCCGGCCCGGAATCCGCGCCATCTCTCCCCATGGCCGCAGAAGCTGGTCGGTCGGGAGCAAATAAAAATCGCCGCTCTGCTTTCCTATGGCAGCATCGCTTTTCAGCGTCGGAAACAGCGCGCCGGGTTTGCCAACCAGGCCCGCAGCCGCCAGGGCAGCAAGAAAGAGGACCACGGAGACAAGCAAATGTTTTCGCATGATGACACAGACAGCCTACCTGATTCGGCGGCGATTTTCAAAGGCTCATGGCAAGCCCATTTGACAAACCCCACCGCGCTTTCCTATCATCATTCTTAACACCCCAAAATCCTGCATGGACCGGGCAATGGCATGATCAAAGTGGAAGGTCTCACCAAGCGCTACGGCCGCACGACCGCCGTAGATCACATCAGTTTCGAGGTGGAAAAAGGCCAGATCGTGGGGTTCCTGGGGCCGAACGGCGCCGGCAAAACCACCACTATGCGCGTGCTGACCTGTTTTCTGCCTCCTACCGAAGGCACCGCCAGCGTGGCCGGTTTCGATGTGCTCGAGCACCCGCTCGAGGTCAAGCGCCACATCGGCTACCTGCCCGAGACGCCGCCGCTCTATCCCGAGATGGAGGTCGACGAATACCTCACCTTCGCCGGGCGCATCAAGGGCGTGTCCGCCGGCGACATTCGCCGCCGCGTCAGTGATGTCGTCGAGCGCTGCGCCCTGGGCGATGTGCGCGACAGGCTCATCAGCAAGCTTTCGCGCGGCTACCGGCAGCGCGTCGGTCTCGCGCAGGCTCTGATTCACAACCCCGACGTGCTGATCCTGGACGAGCCGACCGCCGGCCTCGACCCGAAGCAGATCATCGAGACGCGCAAGCTCATTCGCGAGCTGTCGGGCGAGCACACCATCATCCTCAGCACTCACATCCTGCCCGAGGTCTCCACCACCTGCCAGCTCGTGATCATCATCAACCAGGGCAGGCTCGAAGCCATCGACACGCCGGAAAACCTCACCGCGCGGCTCCAGGGTCACGAGACGATCTTCCTGGAGGTCGAAGGGCCCGCCGACCAGGTCGGCGCCAAGCTCGAACGATTGGACGGCGTGAGCCGCGTCACGCGCAAGGACGGCCAAGCCAACCGCACCGGCTGGGAGATCGAGCTCGCCGCCAAGAACCACAACATCCGCAGCGAGCTGGCCCGCCTGGTGGTCGGCTCCGGCTGGGGCCTGCATGAGCTGCGGCCGGTCGGGCTGAGCCTGGAAGAGATCTTCCTCAAGCTCACCACCGCCGACCACGCGGCCGAGCCGGCGGCGCCCGAAAAAGTACTGGCCGGCAAAGAAGCTTCCGGAGGCGCAGCATGAAAAGCATCTGGGTCCTGGCGCGGAGAGAGCTCAGCAGCTATTTCTCCTCGCCCATCGCTTACATCGTTCTGGCGATGTTCGCCATCATCTTCGGCTATTTCTTTTACAGCGCCACGGCCATCTTCGTGCAGTACAGCATCCAGGCCATGATGAACCGCGGCATGGCAGGGCCCATGAACCTCAACGAGTTCATCATCCGGCCGCTGCTGATGAATGTCAGCGTCATCATCTTGTTTCTGCTGCCCATGGTCACCATGCGGCTGTTCGCCGAAGAAAAGCGCAGCGGAACCATCGAGCTGCTGCTCACCTCGCCGCTGCGCGACGTCGAAATCATTCTCGGCAAGTGGCTGGCGGCCATGTTGCTTTACGTCTGCCTGCTGGTCATCTCCGCGCTGGACATCCTGATCCTGTTCCGCTACGGCCAGCCGGACTGGAAGGCCCTGCTGGTGGGCTACCTGGGACTGATCCTGATGGGCGCGGCTTTCATGGGCCTCGGCGCGTTCATCTCCACGCTCACCAAGAACCAGATCATCGCCGCCAGCCTCACCTTCGGCCTGTTCTTGCTGCTCTGGGTGCTCGATTGGGTGACGTCCTATTCGCAGGGCACGGTCGGCAAGGTGGTGTCCTATCTCTCCATCACCACGCACTTTGAAAACTTCGCCAAGGGCGTGCTCGACCTGAAGGACGCCATCTATTACCTCTCTGTGATATTTATCGGCCTTTTCCTGACGCTCCGCTCCATGGAGTCACTGCGGTGGAGGGCATAGAAGTATGAAGATGGGATGGATCAAGACGCGGCAAACCAAGTACGGCGCTTACGTGTTCGTCTATGTCGTGGTGGTGCTCGGCATCCTGTCGGCCGCCAATTTCCTGGCCAGCCGCTACGACAAGACCTACGACGCCACCGGCAACAAGATTTTCAGCCTCTCGGACCAAACCAAGAAAGTCGTCGGCGCGCTGAAGACCGACGTCGCCATCGACTACTTCTTCGATCCGCAGCAGGGCATCGACAATAGCCGCTTCGGACCGAGCCCCAAGGACCTGCTGGGCCGCTACGGCACGCTCTCGCACCGCGTGACGATCAACTACGTGAACCCGCTGAAGGAGCCGCTCAAGGCCAAGTCCATGAACGTCACCTCCTTCGGCACCACGATTGTGGAGGCCAATGGCAAGCGCGAAGAGGCCAAGAGCCTGAGCGAGGAAGAGGTCACCAACGCCATCATCCGGGCGCTCAAGGGCGAGAAACGCAGTGCCTGCTTCCTCACCGGCCACGGCGAGCGCGACCTGGACAGCTCCGAGCCGGTCGGTTTCTCGGGCGTCAAAGACTCGCTCACTTCGAGCAACTTCATCGTCAAGCCCATCTCGCTGATGCAAAAAGAAGCAGCCGTGCCGGGCGACTGCACCGTGCTGGTCGAGGCCGGGCCGACCAAGGACTTGCTCGAGCCGGAAGTCGCGGCCATCCAGAAATACGTCGAGGGCGGCGGCCGCGCGCTGTTCCTGCTCGACCCGGCCACCAAGGGCGTCAACAACACCGCCCTGGTGAAGCTGCTCGCCGATTGGGGCGTCAAGGTCAACAACGACGTGGTGGTCGACTTGAGCGGCATCGGCCAGCTCTTCGGCGCCAACGAGCTTTCGCCGCTGGTCACCAAGTACGAATCGCAGCCCATCACCCGCGAGATGAAAAACGTGGCCTGCCTGTTTCCCCTGGCCCGCAGCATTGAGAACGGCGACTCCAAGGACAAAATCAGCGTCGACAAGCTCTTCAGCACCTCCCAAAAGAGCTACGCCGTCACCAACTTCTCCTCCGGGCAGATCAAGCTCGATCCCAAGAAGGACAAAGAGGGACCGCTGAACCTGGGCGTAGCCGCCACCTATCGCACCGGCCAGGAAGGCAAGCAGGGCCGCTTCGTGGTGGCCGGCAGCTCGCGGTTCGCCGACAACTCCACGCTCAGCTTTCCGGGCGGCAACCGCGATCTGTTCCTCAACATGATGAGCTGGCTCAGCTCCGATGAGGACCTGATCTCGATTCGCCCCAAGGAGCAGGATGACCGCCGTTTGACCCTTTCGATGGCGCAGATGTCCCGCATTTTCTACGGAACGGTCCTCGCTTTTCCGCTGCTGATCATTGTCGGCGGCACCTGGGTCTGGTGGAAGCGGAGGTAGCGCCGTGAAGCCCCTCCGCCTCCTGATCGCGTTGCTGGTGCTGGGCGCCCTCGCCGGCGCTGTGTGGTATTCCGAAAGGCATCCGCCCGAGCTTAAATCCGAAACCGCCGCTAAGACGGAGAAAATCATCTCCACCACGGAAGACCAGGTCCAGAAAATCGAGCTCGCGCACCTCGCGGGCGGCGACACCATCGACCTCGGACGCGGTGAGGACGGCAAGTGGCGCATCACCGCGCCCAAGCAATACAAGGCGGACGAATCCGCGATGAGCACTATGGTCACCAACCTCGCCGCGCTCAACGCCGACCAGCTCGTCAACCCCAAGAACACCGACTGGAAGCCCTACGGCCTCGACCCCGGCAAGCTCGGCGTGACGCTGTCCCTCAAGAACGGCAAGCAGATCAAGCTGACGCTCGGCGACGACGTGCCGGCCGGCTCCGGCGTCTACGCGCGCCTCGATGGCGACCCGCGCCTGTTCACCATCGCCAGCTACATCAAGTCCGGCGTCGATAAGTCCCTCCTCGACCTGCGCGACAAGCGCCTCCTCCCGTTTGACTCCGAGAAAGTTTCGCGCGTCACGGTGAAGACCAAGGACCAGACGCTCGAGTTCGACAAAGCCGGCTCGAACTGGCAGATCGTCAAGCCGCACCCCATTCGCGCCGACAGCTTCGCCGTCGATGACATCGTGCGCTCGGTGCAGAACGCCAACTTCGACTCGATCCTGGACGAGAGCGGCAAGCCCACGCCGAAGTATTCCTTCTCCACGCCCTATGCGATGTTCGAGGCGGTCGATCCCTCCGGCGTCCACACGCTCACCATCGGCAGGGAAGGCAAAGACAAGGACTACACCTACTACGCCAAAACCTCCGCCGAGCCGGGCGTCTTCAAAATCGCGAGCACGGTGGCCGAGGGCCTCAACAAGAAGCTCGACGACTTGCGCAACAAGAAGCTGTTCGACTTCGGCTGGAGCGATCCGCAAAAGCTCGACGTCCGCGACGGCGGCCTCCACATGGTTATCGAAAGGAAGGGCGACAAGTGGCAGCGCACCGACGCCGGCAACAAGCAGCTCGCCTCCGAAAAGGTGCAGACGCTCATCGACCACCTGCGCAACCTGAGCGCCACGTCGTTCCCTTCCGATGACGCCGCGGCCCAGGCCAAGTACGGCCTGAACAAGCCGCTGGCCGATCTCAAGGTCACTTCCGACACCGGCAAGCGCATGGAGAGAGTCCTGCTCGCCGCCGGCCCCGAATCGAAGTATTACGCCGCCCGCGAAAACGAGCCGGCTACCTACCAGATCGACAATAGCAGCTACGACGACATTCACAAAGCCATCGAAGGTCTCAGGTAAAGCCGCGCTGAAATAAGCTCGCCGGCCTTCACCGCCTCGCCCGGGCGGCCGCCTCCGCCGGCGAAACCTCATACAGCCAGATCGACTTGCCGATCTTCACATCCGGCTGGCGCGCGCGCAGCCACGGGCCGTGGACCGGGTCGCCCCGCATCGCCAGCAGATGCTGGACGCTGATGGCGGTCCATCCCGGCCGCCCGGCGAAGGGCTGGTGGCGCACACCCAGCAGGTCGGGGTTGGCGAGACCGAAATAGCTGAGCTGCACGCTTTCGATGTGACGCTCCCGCATGTAGCGCCCCAGCCGGGCCAGGTCCTGCCCCCAATCCAGGTTGCTGTCGGCCAGGAACCTCACTTCGCGCCCTCGCGCGATCTCGTTGAAGTACGCGAGGTAGTCGGGGTGCGCGACGATCGATTCGGCCGCGTGCCACCCGAGCAGCGCCAGCCCTGCCGCCATCACCGCGCGCGCCCGGCGCTCGGGCCGCAGGGCCTCGCTGAATACGCCCGAGGCCAGAATGGCGAGAAACGGATAGATTGCCAGCACGTGCCGGATGCCG
>DASQHK010000226.1:0-9268 GCA_035632135.1 Bryobacterales bacterium | reverse complement strand
GAGCGGCGTTGGAAGGTCAGCGGCGCGCCCTGACGGGCAAGGTCACGGGCGAGAGCGGGTCTGCCGGCGCGTAGATGGCGATGCGGTGGTTGGCGAAGGCCAGCTCCGGCTGCGGCCGCACGGCCGGCATGTGGCACTCCGCGCACGCCCGCCCAAGGATGGGGCGCGAATGGCGCGGGCTGGCGTGGCAACTCTTGCACGCAGCATCATAAACAACGAGGCGGCGCTCCAAAGCAGCGTGCGGCTGGTGGCAGGTCAGGCAGCTCAGCCGGCCCTTGCTTTCGCGGAAGCAGCGGCTCGCCGCCAGCAGCAAGGGCTGATGGCGGGCGTTCCAGGGGTTCCGCAGGTCAGTCGAGTCCGTGGCGGCGGCAGGCATGCGGTGGCACTCGCCGCACAGCGCATTGAGCTGATCGGCCGAAAGCGTCGCGGGATTGCGCGGATGGTGATGGGCCGGATCGCGGGCATGGTCGGCGGCAGGACCATGGCAGGCCTCGCAGCGCACGCCCAGCTCGTGAGGAATGATCGCCTCATCGGGCCCCAGGGCGAGAGGTCCCGTCGAGTGGCAAGCGAAGCAGCGCAGGATGGCGGCCGAGGGATCAAAGGTGCGATAGCGCTGGCCGGTAGTGTTGCGATGGCCCGGCGTGAGAGCGTAGCCCTGGAGTGAGCGGTACCAGCTTTTTCCGTTCTCCAGATAGTTTTCCGCGTCGAGCCGGCTCACGAACGTGATGGCCTGCGCGCCGGCGCCGAAAGCCCATCCTCCCGGTTGTGGAGCCTTAGAATGCGCCAGCGCAGCGGCGTGCGCCGTGGCCGACTGCGCCGCGAACTCCGCCGCGTGGCACTGGCGGCACGCCGCTGCTCCGGCATAAGGGGAGCCGGCAGCGGCGAGCAGCAGCGACAGCAGCCACAAGCTCAGAAAATAAACCGCCCGCTGTACTGAATCTGGCGGCCGAAGATACCTGGCCGCTGCTGGACGATCTTGCCGAAGTTGGGCGAGGTGGGGCTCAGCACCGGATTGTCGCCGGTGAAGGCATTCAGCATGTTGTAGCCCTCCAGGCGCAGCTCGAACTTGAGCCTCTCCTTAATGGGAAACTCCTTGGCCAGCGTCATGTCGAGGTTGACGAACCGCGGCCCCAGCAGGTCATCATATTGAACTGGGTTGGTGCGGCGCGTGAAGGGCGGCAGGATCTTCACTTTGCTGGTGTCGAACCACTGGCTGCTGGTGGGGTTGGAAAGCCCGGGATCGCCGGAAACCAGAGCCGAGCCAAGGCGCAAGGGCGTGCCGGCGTTATACGTGAACAGGCCGCTCACCGACCAGCCGCCGAGCGCGCCATCGAGAATCGGATTGGTGACGTTCATGTATTTGCGGCCCTTGCCGAAGGGCAGCCCGTAGATCGAGGCGCCTGTCAGGCGGTGCCGCGGGTTCTGCGCCGGCTGCCAG
The DNA here is from genome assembly GCA_035632135.1 of Bryobacterales bacterium. Classification (GTDB taxonomy): domain Bacteria; phylum Acidobacteriota; class Terriglobia; order Bryobacterales; family JACQDG01; genus DASQHK01. Next base: position 7,830 of record DASQHK010000226.1, on the reverse strand, counting down.
GTCAACGTTTGCGTGAAGCTATCTACGTCGTCGTAGAACTCCTGGCCGGATTCGCGATTGTAGTTGTAGCCGAGGATGAGGTTGAAGCCGCCCGAGAACTGCCTCTGCACGGAAATTTGCAGGGCTTTGTAACGGTCATCGGCCCCGCCGATGAGAGTTTCGGGCAGCGACGTATACTGCGGATACGGGCGCAGCAACTGGCTCACAGCCACCTTCTGCTGCGTTCGCAACTGCCCGGGAAACTTGTCGGGGGGCAGCAGATTGTAAAACGGATTGGCGACGGCTTGGTTCACCGCGTTGCCCACTTGGTAGCCGATGCGCGGGTCGACCAGATTCAGATCGTGGGTGAACGGCAGGTTGTGGCTGAGGTTCATGAAGAAAGTTACGTCGGCGACGAAATGCCGAGGCAGGGCGCGCTGGAGGCTGACATTGAAACGATCGTTGACACCGGGCGTGAAATTCTGCTCATACCACGTGGCTGATCCGCCGAGATTCGTGTAGCGTCCGAAGGATTTGCCCGCCACCGGGACCAGCCCGCCGGGGAAGGGGTCGGAGAGCCGTTCCTGCGGAACGCCCAGCAGCGGAGCGACGGCCGTCGAGGTGGCATCGAAGCCTGGGTAGGGCACGCTCCCAAGAATGTTCAAGCCGTCGGTGAGCGTGGCGGGAATGATATAGCGGGCCCAACCGACGCGCAGGGCCGTGTCATTGTTGACCCGCCAGGCGGCGCCAAGGCGGGGCATCAGTAAAGTTTTGGGTGAGTCCCAGGAGCCGGGGTGGCCCGAATCGGTGAAGATCCAAGCGCCGTTGTAAATGGGAGCGGCGCTGCGCAGGGCGGTTGCCGCGTCCGGAAGCGCCGGAGCGCTGGCCCCTTGCAGCTCGGGGATCGGGCTCGAGAGGTCGAGGAAACGGCTCAGCCGCAGTTCGGGGTCCCTCATCGGCGAGAAATATTCGTAACGCAGGCCGAGGTTGAGGGTGAGGCGCGGGCTGAGCTTGAAATCGTCCTGCACGAAAAAGGCGATAAAGTTGTTTCGCGGCCGCTGAATGGGAATGGAGCTGATGGTGGAATTGTCATCGAGCGCCCCCAGCAGGAACGAGGCCCAGCCGTCGCCGCTGAGCGCCGTGTTGGGGCTATTAAACGTGTTGGCGGTGGAAGCGGGGTTAAACACAAAGCTCATCGGCTTCGGCCGCGACGCGTTCGTGTTGTCCCGGCGATACTCGCCGCCGACTTTCACATAGTGCCGTCCAATGTTCTTCGAGATTTTGGACTCGATGTTGAACGAATTGGGCACCTGATACCAGTAACCCGTCTTGCCAAGCGAGGCGCCCGAGCCCTGGTTCACGGTAATGCCGGGATAGTAGATCTGGGGCAAGTCCGCCAGGTAAGACTGATACCATGCGTTCCCTGGCCAGAATTTTTGCAGGTCGGATGCCTTCAGCTCCCGGTCCGGCACCCCAAAAGAATCGTTGATCGAGTTGTAAGCGCCGCGGAAGTTCAGAACGGTGGTCGAGTTGAGCGCGTAAACAGCATCGCCCGAGAAGCTCAGCGCGTGGCGCTGGGATCCATCCACCGGCAGAGCGGCCGATCCGCCGGTCCAGTCATCGGAGCGCGTAAACGTCCGGAACTGGTTGTAGCGTCCGAAAACCCTCCACTTGTCCGAAATGTTGTAATCGACGCGGTCGGAGAGATTCCAGTACCGGAAGCGGTTAGCGTAGCCGGTGACGAAGTTGTTGACTTGTGTGGATCCTTCGCCCGGCCGGTTGGGCTGCCACAGATCGCCCATGATGAGCTTCGATGTTGGATCGATGCGCGAGGCCGGGATCCTGTTGCCCGCAAACGGCTGCCGGGTGACGGTGTTGCCGCTCACCTGCGTCGTCCAGGGGTCGTAAATGACGCGCGGGTTTCCTTGGGTGTTGAGTGACTGCGAGAAGTCGCCGGTACGCTCGGCGGCCGTCGGCAGCGTGTCCACCACCGCCAGCGGATTGATCGTGCGCCACGCTTCGTAAGAAACAAAATTGAAGATTTTGTTCTTTTTGATGGGACTGCCGAACGTGCCGCCCCAGACGTGCTGGCGCGTCAGGTTCTCCTTGCGCGTGGTGCGATCGGCCAGCGCGTTAAGCACGGGGTTGCGGCCGAGGTAATAAGCGGTGCCGTGGAACTCGTTGGTCCCCGATTTCATCTCCACGCTCAGCACGCCGCCGGCGCTGTGGCCGAACTCCGCGTCCACCGAGTTCTGCTGGAGGTTCACCTGCTGCACGGCGTCCATGGGCGGCGTGTAGCTGGATTTTTGCGTCACCATGGAGGGCGAACCGTCGAGGACGATGTCATTCTTGGTATTAGTATTACCTCCGACGTCGAACTGCGAGGCCGCCCAGTGGTGGAACGGGTTTTGCTCGGTGGTCGAGCGGATCACCACCGCCGGGTTCAATTCCACCAGCAGGAACGGATTGCGGTGGATGATGGGGAGGCTGTTGGTCATTTTCGTATCGACCGTAACGGCCATCGTGGAGGTGTTGAACTGCACCGCCACCGGAGCGGCTTCCACCGTGACCGTCTCAAGCGTATTGCCCACATCGAGCCGCGCGTTCACGGTCACGTCGCCGCGGGTCTGCACCAGAACGTTCTTCTGGACGAAGGTACGAAACCCGGTAAGCTCCACCTCCACCGTGTAGTCGCCGGGGAGCACCAGATCGAACACGTAATGGCCGGAAGTGTCGCTGGCCTGGTTCGCGCGGATGCCCGTGTTGTTATTGAGCAGCGTGACGGACGCGCCGACTACGACCGCGCCCGTTGTATCGGTAACAATGCCCTGAACTCTGGCCCGCGTATCCTGAGCCAGCAGCGGAACGATGGAAAGCACGAGAACGAACAACCCGGCCGTTAATGAGCGCACCCTTCTACCTCCTTTTTGAGTGAGGCAACCCTTCCAACCTGCCCGTAGCATACCTGACTGATCCGAAAAGTCAAGATGGACCAGCCCTTTTTTGTCAGAGTTGACGCTAAACCGGAGTGGGACCCGAATAAGAGAACCCGGACCGGACGGCCGCGTTTCCGGCTCCGGCAACGGCAAATGCATTGTTCCATCGAGCCTGATGGCCCGAAACGTCAGCGTTGCGTGCTCTCTGAATCGTCAGGAATCCGCTTGGGCGCAGCCACGGAGTTGGTTGGCAGTAGATGCGTTGGAATCAGTCCAAGTCAAGGGCAGCCTTGAGGCGCTCATCGAGGTCGTTTACGAGGTCTGGCGGCAACAACCCAATCTGCTTGCTCAGCTTCGCTCGATCCAGCGTCGTCACCTGGTGACAAACTGCGACACTGGGCTTGGCAAGGCCCGCTACTCCGCTTGGGATTTCGAACACGGTGGGACCGCGCCTCGCTTGCGCGATGGATGTCGAGACCGGAACGACGATGACGGACCTCCATGCGGGCAATCGGTTGAAGCCATCATTGGACACCACGATCACCGGTCGCCGTCCCATCTGGCCCGATCCCGAACGCGGCGCTAAGTCGGCCCAATAGACGTCGCCACGCTTCATTTCGCCCCCCGGTCACTCCTCACCAGCTCTTTGATCGCGGCCGCTTCCAGAATGGGATCCAAGTCGAACCGCGTACCGGACATACGCGCGGCATACTCCATTACCGCCTGGCGCCTTGCCGCCTTCTTCCTGGCTCGAAGCCAGCTCGATATCGCCTCCCGGGCTACCGTCGTGGCGGGCAGTTGCGCTCGCTCCGCCTCGGCGCGGAGTTCGTCGTAAGTTCCTTTTGGGAGAGGGAGATGGAAGTTTTTCATGGCAGTCTCTTGTCCATTATTATGCCACATAATCATGGCACCAGAAGATCAAGTCCTCCGAGTTCGAACAAGCCGGGCACGCACGCTTCACCGCCACGGGCGAATCGGCAGCCATCCGAGCCGCCCCGAAATCGACTTTCCCAACCCTCTATTTTTTTCGGTTGACAGAGCCCTTGGGGCACCGGCTTCACGGCCGGTGAACAGGTCAAAATCCCGGACCAACGATTCGAAGTCAGAATCCGGCTATTCCGGTATCCAGACAAACGGGCGCCAGGAAGGCGGCCCGGAGTGAGCGCATTTTTGGCAGTTGAAGGCAGAGTCGCCGCGATAGGATTGCACGCGGCCCTCGATGCGGTGTGGCGTGAAGGAGGTCATCTCGATCGACAACTCCTCGGTGCACTCTTTGTGGTGCTCCTCCGCCGTGGCGTCCTGCCACACGCAGGTGAAGCGGTCCTCGGTGACGCCAACATACTTGCTCCCCTGCTTGCGGAGTTCGGCGAGCGCGAACTCGCCGCCATGGCGTGCCGGGGTGGGACGCAGCGTCTCAATCTCGAGGCGGTCTCCCTGAAACCGCAACTGCTTCACGGCTCCGCCTTCGCCCGGCTTCCATCGCAGCGGATACGGCGCGACCAGCTTAGCGCGCTCTGCATAGCCGCGCACAGTCGCTTGCGCGTTCTCCAGCATGTATCGGGGCATCAGGTACATCACCGACGCGAACGCGCCGATGGCCAGCACCAGGTTGGCCGCGTAACCAACGAACCGGAAGCGGGGCTGCGGACCCCCCGGCTTCCGCCCGATCTGGAATATCGCCAGCAGGCAAAATAGCGCGGCCATCACGAGCCAGACGCCGGCGATGATGACAACTTCCGGACGCTGCCCCAGCCAAGTCCGGATCGCGAGAAGGGTCTGGACGGGATCTTCCACCTGCTAACTCCAGGCCATGAGTTACGGCTGGAGGCTATTTTGAACCCGCTCCCCCCTATTGGCAAGAGGCGTCAAAGTACCTTTTTTTAGCCAACCGGTACCAGTACGCATCCATCTTGCCCCCAAGTCTCAAGTCTTCCTGTTATTACTTCCCTACTTCCGAACCCGGATCATCGCCACGCCGTGGGAGGGAACGTCGGCTGCGAACTGGTCCTTGATCCGCCCGCGATCCTGGTGGGTCCACAGGTCGCGCACGTGGTGCTTGCCTCTCAGCCCGAGATCGGCCCACCGGACGGTTACTTTGGTCGCCTCCGGGCCGCGGTTGAACAGGCCCACGGCCCACTCGCCGCCCTCCAGCGGTTTGGCCCACACTTCCTCCGGCCCGTTCTGCGAGATGCGCCAGCCCTGGCGGCCCAGCTTGTCCTGATCCACCGCGATCACCTCGCGATTGGTGAGGATGGCAAGCGTCGCCGGCGACATGTTCCGCAGGTCGTTGCCCGCCAGCAGCGGCGCCGCCAGCAGACACCACAGGCTCATGTGGGTGCGGTACTCGGTATCAGTCATGCCCCCGTTGCCGATCTCCAGCATATCGGGATCGTTCCAGTGGCCCGGTCCGGCATATTTCTCGAGGCTGTTCTGGTTGAAGCCGATCTCGGACATGCGGTTCCAGCTATCGTGAATGTCGCCGGTAGTCCGCCACAGGTTGCCGCCAATCGACGGACCCCACTCCCACACCTTCAGCCGCCCGTATTGGCAGAGGCTGAAAACGATCGGCCTGCCGGTGGCCTCGAGCGCGTCGCCCATTTTCTTGTAGACTTCCGGCATCTGTTCTTCTTTGTAAACCGTGCGCGCGCTGCACCAGTCGTATTTCAGGTAGTCGATGCCCCACGTGGCGTACTGGCGCGCGTCCTGCATTTCGTGCTGATAGCTGCCCTCATACTTGGCGCAAGTCTTGGGGCCGGGCGACGAATAGATGCCCAGCTTCAGCCCCTTGCTGTGAACGTAATCAGCGAGCGCCTTCATGTCCGGAAATTTGCTGTTGGTCCGGATGTTGCCTTGCGCGTCGCGCTCGCCTTCCCAGGTGTCGTCGATGTTGACGTAAACGTAGCCGGCCGCCTGCATCCCGCTCGACACCATGGCGTCGGCGATCTCGCGGACGGTCTTGTCGTCGATGTTGCGGTGGAAGTGGTTCCAACTGTTCCAGCCCATGGGCGGCGTCAGCGCCAGACCGTTTCCCTGCCCGGCTGCGGGCCTCACAGCGGCCGGCAGAATCAGAGCGAGCCATAAGAAGAAATGTGCCGGTTTCATGGTTTTCAATTTACCGCAAGCGGACTGCGGCCAGGCGGGCCGGCCGCGGAACTGGCTGGGAGGCAGGGATTCGAACCCCGATAAGCAGATCCAGAGTCTGCCGTGTTACCGTTACACCACCTCCCAGCAACCCTTCTCACCGACCAACGATATTAGTTTGAGTATAACTTGGCTGGAATCCCCCGGTCTACAGCAGCCGAAGCCGCGCGAAGGTGCATCAGAGCGCTCGCCGGCCGAGGCGGCCTGGGCTACCCTCGCCTGATTCTAATATAGTGCCCGACCAGTTGGCCGGCAACCACCGCCAGGGAGTCTCCGTCGCTGCCGGCGCTGGCCCCGTTCAGGGCCGCGCCCAACCGCGCTTTCGTGCCGTCTTCGAACACCAGGTACTTCACCTGGGCGAGTACTTTCCCATCGTAAGTGAACAGCAGCAGCCAGTCGTAAGGCTGCCCGGTACCGGAGTAGACGAATTGGAACTCGCGCTTTCCGGGAGTGAATTCGCGGCCTGCCCGGATCTTCGCGCTGCGGTACCAGTGCTGCACGGCCGCTTCCAAGGCGTAGCCAGGCAGCATTTCCCGCGCCGGAGGCATGGCCAGGATCACCACTCTGACCTCCGCGGGCAAGCTCAGCCTGGCTGCGAGGATCTGATCCTGCAAGCGGCTGGTGAAGCGCCTCGCCTTTACCCAGCGGTCACCCTCGCCCAGGCAGGCCGCGTAGAAGGCGACGCAAATCAGAGCCGCAAGACCCAGCGCCACGCCTTCCAGCAACTGCCGTTCCCGCCCTTCGCGAACGGAACCGGCGGGCAACAGCAGCGCCACAGCCAGCAGCAGGCAGGCTCCCACCGACGGAAGATAGCTGTGCCGGTCGGCAACGCCCGAAACCCACGCCGGGGCATAGGCGGCCAAGAACCAGAAACAGCCGAAAGCCGCCAGCCTGGGTAACTCCGAATTCACCGCCGCCGGGGAAAGCCGCAGCTTGACGAGCGCTCCCAGGGCCAGCAGCGCCAGCATGCGCAGGGCTACCTTCAAAATCCAGGACAGCTCCGGGACCGGCGCCTGTTCGGTATAAAGCGCCACGGCCAGAATGGCCGCAAGCGCCATCAGAGCCCCCTCCAGATGCAGCCGGATACCGCCTCTGCGTTCTCCGAACAGCGCCGCTGCCCCGATCAGCGCCGCCAGCATCGCGAGAAAGGTGAACCACAGCATGCCGTGCGAGCCATTCCGCATCAGGTTCTGGACGTTCTCGATGAAGGGCGCTCCGAAATTCACGCGAAAGCTGTAAAGGAGATTCCCGAAGAAGGCCGCGGGCTGGAGTTGCAGGCGGCGCTGGAACAGATAGCGCGGATCGCCGATCCCGAACCACCGGGTCTGCCGCACAGCCAGATAGGCCGCGTTTGTCGCCGCCAGCGGAATCAGGAAGCGGGCGCCGTCGCGCCACGAAGCGGCGCGCCCTCGCTGCAACAGCCACAGGGCGGCAAAGATGCCGAGGAAGCCGAACGCCGCCTCGTGCGTAAACACCGCGGCCGAGTAAGCAAGCCAGCAGGCTGCGTACATCGCGCGGCCGCCGGTTTCGAGCCAGGTCAGGCCAAAGTGAAGACCCGCCAACAGGGCGAGCAGCAGCGGCACGTAGACGGCCGCCGGCCAGAAGTAAGCCTCCCCGCGGTTCGGATACGTGAGGAACAGCAACAGGAATACGAACGGCAACAGGCGGTCCTTCGACAGCCGCCACACCAGGGAAAAAGCGAGCGTCGCGCTGACCGCCAGCAGGATGCCCTGCAGCGCGTGATGAGGCCAGGGGCGCTCACCCAGAATGCTAT
>DASQHK010000225.1:0-10365 GCA_035632135.1 Bryobacterales bacterium | reverse complement strand
GCTGAGCAAAAAGCTGGCTACGATTGACACCGGCGTTCCGGTCGAGCTGGATCTCGAAGCCGTGCAGGCCGTCGAGCCCGACCTGACGCGGCTCGGCGCGCTTTACCAGGACCTGGAGTTTCACAGCCTGCTGAAGGACCTGACGCCGCCAGCGCCGCCGGAGCCGGTCGATTACGGGACACTGGCCGGCGAAGAGGAATTGCACGCGTGGCTGGCGGAAGCAAGACCGGAAGGCGCCGCGGTGGCCGTCGCCCCGGCGCTGGTGCGGGCGGGCGAAATCGGCGCGGACGCTGTGGGCCTTGCCGTGCGCTCGACCCAGGCACGCGTGGCGCCGCTCGCTGCCGCGAAGAGCGTGCTGGAAGACGCCGCCATTCCCAAAGCGGTGCACGACTGCAAGGCCGCCTGGCCGGCGCTTGGCCGGCGCGGCATTGTGCTCCAGGGCGTGCAGCATGACACGCGGCTTTACAGCTACCTGCTCGAGCCAACCTACTCGGACTACTCCCTTTCCAACTGCGTCCTGCGGAGGCACGGGCACAAGACGGAGTCCGAGCCCGCCCAGGAGGCCGACTTTATCCATCGCCTCGCTGAAGAACTGAGCCCCCAGATCGACGCCGCGGGTGTGCGCGAGGTCTACGAGAGGATCGAGCTGCCGCTCTCGCCGGTGCTGATCCGCATGGAGCGCGCCGGCGTGCGTATCGACCCGGAAGCGCTCAAGCTCCTCTCGGGCGAGATGGAAACCAAGCTCGTGCAGCTCACCGGCGAGATCCATCGCCTGGCCGGCAAGCCCTTTAATATCAATTCGCCGCAACAATTAGGGAAAGTTTTGTTTGAAGACCTGAAGCTGCCCTCGCCGGGCCGCTCCAAAACGAAAGCGCCGTCGACCGCCGCCGCGGTCCTCGAGGACCTGGCCGCCGAGCACGAGATTGTCCGCCTCGTCCTCGACTACCGGCAGCTCAGCAAGCTGAAAGGCACCTACGTGGACGCGCTGCCGGCGCTGATTGATCCGGCGACCGGCCGCCTGCACACCACCTTCGACCAGTGCGGCTCGGCGACCGGGCGGCTTTCTTCCTCCGACCCCAACCTCCAAAACATCCCCATCCGCTCCGAACTCGGCCGCGAGATCCGCGCGGCGTTTGTGCCGCGGGAGGGCTGGCTGCTGCTATCGGCCGATTACTCGCAGATCGAGCTACGCATCCTGGCGCACGTTTCGGGCGACCCGGTGCTGACCGACGCGTTCCGGCGCGGTGAGGACGTCCACACGCGCACCGCCGCGGAAGTTTTCGGCGTGCCCCCGCTGATGGTCACTGCCGAAGACCGCCGCCGCGCCAAGGCCATCAACTTCGGCATCGTTTACGGGCTGAGCGCCTTCGGCCTCGCCGCCCAGCTTGGTATCAGCAGGGCTGACGCGCAGCGCTACATCGACAGCTACTTCGCGCGCTACGCCGGGGTAAAGAAGTTCATCGAGACGACGCTGGCCGAGGTGCGCCGCGCCGGCATGACGCGGACCCTGTTCGGCCGCCGCCGGCCCATTCCCGACATCCTGGCCGGCAACCCCACCGCCCGCAACTTCGCCGAGCGCACGGCGGTCAATTCACCCATGCAGGGCACCGCCGCCGACCTCATCAAGCTGGCCATGATTGCCATCGACCGGCGGCTGCGCGAAGAGCGCTTTGAGGCGCAGATGCTGCTGCAAGTGCACGACGAGCTGCTGTTCGAGGTTCCGCCCGGCGAAACCGAGCCGCTGGGCAAGCTGGTGAAGACCGAGATGGAATCGGTGAAGAAGCTCGACGTGCCGCTGCTGGTCGAGATCGGAAAAGGAAAGAACTGGCGCGACGTGAAATGAGCGGCTACGGCCCCTGCTCCGCCAGGCGCAGGGAAGTGTAGCAGGCATCCGCCAGCAGCCCTCCGCCGGTCCGGGCGGCTTCGAGGCGGAAGCGGTTCATGGTCGCTTCATCATCCGCGTAGGCAGCCCGCACCAGCTCGATCAGGCCGGCGCGATTGTGGCGGATGGCGCGGTAGGCGCGATCGAGCAGGTTCTGCGCGGCTTCGGCAACGCTCGAGCCGGCGCTCTGCGGCGCGCGCGAAGCCAGGTCAAATGCCGGCGCGCTGGTCTCGATGACGGTGTGCAACTGGATGTCGCGCTTCGAGGCCGGCGGCGGCAGTAAGTCTTTCATCAGCTCCAGAGGGCTGTCCATCGGGTACAAGGAGTGCGCCGGGCAGGTGCTGTCTTCGAGAAAGTGCGCCAGCACGCCGGCGTGCTGGGCCGCCGCGCGTGTGTCCCCGGCGCGGGTGGCGCGAATCATCCCGTTGAGCGTATATGCGAGCGAGGCGAGATCGTCCGACCTTTGCCAGGTGACGTTGTGGATCGGCTGGCCGTCGGGCCTCTCGCAGTAGACCCGCATCTTTTCCCGCTCGGCCGCGCCGGCGTTGCGGTAGTCATCCGGGTATAAGCAATACCGCTCGATCAGGTTTTTCTCTTCCGCCGCCAGCTTTCCGCGCAGCGCCGCCGGCAGCGATTCCCACGCAGCCTCCGTGATGTGCTGGTGGACCGGGGTGTGCCACGCCAGGCAGGGCAGGGCGAGAAACGCGACGAGCAGCGGGAATGCGAGCCGTCTCACAATCGGCTTATGCCAGGGCTCACACCCATTCCAGGGCGCCCTTGCGGAAGATCCACACGTAGCCGACGATCAGGATGGCCAGAAAAACCAGCATCTCGATGAGGCCGAAGAAGCCGAGGAACTTGTATTGGATGGCCCAAGGGAACAGGAAGATCGTTTCCACATCGAAGATCACGAACAGAATGGCCACGATGTAGAAGCGCACCGTGTAGCGGCCGCGCGAGTCGGAGGCCGCCTTGATGCCGCACTCGTAAGCTTCGAGCTTTTCCTGGGAGGGCGCCTGCGGGCGGATGAGGCGGGCGACCAGGAGCGTGGCAATCGGGAACGCGATGGCGATCGCCAGGAAGATCAGGATCGGCACGTACTCGCGCGGCATAAGAGCAACACTATAGCACAGGAGAAGCCCGGCAGCGCTGCTGCTGGCGCTGGGCCATTCGGTTTCGACGCTGTTACCTCCTGCGCAGCCGGTTCCACAATCGTCGCAGCAGGCCGGGGGCTGCGGCGAGATTCCCGGCCGGAGCCTCGGCTGCGGCAGCCGGCGGTGCCGAAGCCACGTATGGCTCCTCGTTGTAGCGGCGCACGATCGCGCCCAGCATCACGTAGCGCTCGGTGTAGCGCTTGCCATCGTCCTTCTCCACCACCAGCGAAAAACCGTGGCCCGTGCCGTAGCGCGTCTTGACCTCCGGCGTCACGCTTACCGGAAAGTAGCCTGTGAGGCGCCGCTCGATGTAAGCCGTTTCGTAACGATGCCGGCGCCGCCCCCAGTTGAACACGCGGAAAGAATCAAAGTCCTGCGGGTCGGTTCCGCGCGAGGTGGTGGTCCACAGCCAGATCTTTTTTACCGCGTCTCCGTCCTCAACTTCGCCGAGCGGAAAGTAGGAAGTGATCTGGTGGCCTTCGGCGTATTGCGCGACCTCGTCGGGAATGTCGGCGTAGACCATGCGCGCCAGCACCCAGCCGGCGCGCACCGAGGGCAGGGCGCCGGGGCGGCCGTTGGGAATGCTGCCCGCAGTCCCCAGCGTGCGGCCGAAGTACCACTCGTCGTACGCTTTGGGTTTCTCGGGCGCTTTGCCGGGCTCGCTCGGCGCTGTGGAGGAGACAGGCGCCGTGCTGGCCGAGGCGCTCGATGGCGCGGCCGGCGCTGGCGCGGCGTTCGCCGGAGCGCGCTCTGGCGGGACTGAGCTTCGCTCCGTCACCTGCCGCTCGAGCAGCTCGACCTTCTCCCCCTCTTGCAACTGGTAAAAGCTCTGCGACCAGCGGTAGGGCTCGAAGTGCATGTTCAGCTTCTCGCGGGTGCGGTAGACGCCAAGCGCGGGCAGCCGCCCCGCCTGCCGCGCCATCTGGTCGATCTGCCGGTACACTTCCGGCGTGAGAAGCTGGCTCTGATCGGTCCAGCCGACCTGGTTTGCGGCCGTGCGTACGCGCAGGAAGCGCCGGCGCTTTTGCAGAATCTCGACGCGCTCGCCACGCTTGACGGTGGCGACAGTTCCGGAATTCAACGGGATTTCGCGGCGCAGGTGGAGCGTCTCCGGGCTGACGTACGCTTCGCCGATCGCCGCCTCGCGCGGCTCCTGGCGGCGCCCGCAGCCGGTGCCCAGCAGCACGGCGGCGAGCAGGCAGATGCTGCTGACCCCGCTTAGGCTAACCAATGCCCAGCTCGTCGGCCTGCTCCACCGGCGTCCCGCATTGCGGGCAGAGCAGCGAGCCGCAATCGCCGCAGCGCAGCGGCCGGCTGACCGGCCGGTCGCACTGCGGACAATAGAACTCAGCGCGTGCATTGGTCTGCTCTTCAGGAGCTGGCTCGTCCGGCATTTTGTCTCGCTCAAAATCACAGCACGATGATCGGATGGTAGAGGTTTGGCAGCCGCACCTCTCCGATGGCCAGCAGCCTCCCCTGCGTGTCGATAGCCTTCACCAGCCGCGAGCCGCTCCGCACGCGAAATGGCGAGACGCGGAAGTCGCGGCCGTGCAGGATCTGCGCCGCCGTCACCGCATCGACCTGCTCGGCCGGCGCCTCCGGCATCAGCTCGGCGGCGGGAATCAGCGCCTCGGCGAGGCGGTTCTCTTGGCACAGCGCCGCGATCTGCTCCAAAGTCCGGGTCTGGCCGAGCGTGAACTCGCCGGCCGCCGTACGGCGCAGGTTTTCCACGTGCGCGCCGACGCCGAGCTTCTGGCCCATGTCGTGAGCCAGGCCGCGCAGATAGGCGCCGGCCGAGCAGCGCACGCGCACCCGCGCGCGCGGACCGTCGATCTCGAGGAGCGTGAATTCGTCAACCCGCACCTTCACCGGCGCCAGCTCCACCGGGAGCTGCTTGCGGGCCAGCTTGTAGGCCGCTACCCCGTGCACTTTCTTTGCAGAAACAGGGGGAGGCGTCTGCTCGAACTCGCCGCGATAAGCGGCGATCAGCTCCTCGAGCCGGGCGCGATCGAGCGTGACGGGCTTCTCTTCCCCCAGCGGGCGCCCGGCGCGGTCGTAGGTGTCGGTGGCGAAGCCGAAGCGGATCACCGCCTCGTAGGTCTTATCGCGATGCAAGAAGAACTGCGCCAGCCGCGTGGCGCGCCCGAGCGCCAGCGGCAGCACGCCGGTGGCGATCGGATCCAGCGTCCCCAGGTGGCCCACCCGCGCGGTGCCCGTCAGCCGCCGCACGCGGCTCACCACGTCGTGCGACGTGATGCCCTCGGGCTTGTCGACCACCAGGATGCCGTCCACGTTCTAAGCGTACCGCACGCGGCGCGCTCCCCGCGTCCGTAAGCAGAACCGCTCGCTACGCTCGCCGCTCGGAATCGACCCGTTTGCCGCATGGCGCCTCGCGCCGAGCCGCGGCCGTTTCTTGCCAACTTCACAGGTCGCCGGTCAGGCGAGCTTGGACCGCAGCAGCGGCAGCAGATCAGGCGTGAAATAATCCGGCGGCCGGACGCGAAAAAGCGGCCGGCGCTCGATCAGGCCGCGCGGAACGTCCTGCCACGCCGGTTGCCCGCGCGCCTCGGTTCCCGGCCCCTCCAGCAGCAGAAACGCATCGGCGCGGTCGAGGTTTTCGCGGGCGCTCGGCTTAAAATCGGCCGTGCCGCCGTCGAGCACCATTACATAAAGGTCCGGGCGCAGGAATCGCAGCACGCTGTTCGATTCCATGATCACGTAGGGGTGGGCGGCGATGAGGCGGCGAATCTCGGGCATAGCCGAGGCAAGGCCGCCCTGCGGCGTGCGGACCCAATACGACTCCGCGGCACCGGCGGCAAGGAAGCGCGAGGTGTCGCCCGCGCCGCCGCGGTTCTCTTCTTTCGTGATGGAGAAGGGGTGCTTGGGATCCTGCACCGCGCATTCGCACGGCTCGCCGTCGCTCGTGCAGAGGCCGTGGCCGAACTGGGTGAGCTTCAGCGCGGTCCATCGCAGCTCGGGCGTGGCGGCGATGATGCCTGCGGCCACCGACGTCTTGCCGATGTTGCGCGAGTGCCCGCCCACCACCACCAGCTTCATTTCTTCTCCAGCTTCTCGATCATTTGCGGCAGCCGGTCGAACAGCGCCAGGCGCTCTAAGTATTGCTTGAGGGGTCTGGCCGGGGTGCCCCACACCGGCGCGCCGGCGCGGACGATCTTCGAGGTCAGCACGCCGCAGCCCGAGCCCAGCACGGCGCGACTCTCGATGCGCGCCTTGTCGCCGATGCCCACCTGCCCGCCGATGACGGCATAGTCGCCCACCTCCACGCCGCCCGAAAGCCCCGTCTGCGCCGCGATCACCACGTGCCGGCCGATGCGGCAGTTGTGGCCGATGTGGACCAGGTTGTCGAGCTTGGCGCCGTCGCCGATGCGCGTCGCCCCCAGCGCCCCGCGGTCCACGCAACTGTTGGCGCCGATCTCGACATCGTCGCCGATCTCGACCGTGCCCACCTGCGGGAACTTTGTGTAGCGGCCATTTTCCAGCACGAAGCCAAAGCCGTCGGCGCCGATCACGCAGCCCGAGTGCAGCACGGCGCGCTCGCCGATGCGCACGCCGGCATAGAGCGTCACCCCCGCGTGCAGCAGCCCGTCAGCGCCAATGCTCACGCCTTCCCCAATCACCGAGCCGGGGCCGACGATGGTGCGCGCGCCGATTGCGGCGTTCTCTCCGATCACCGCCAGCGCCCCGACCGACACGCCTTCTCCCAGCCGCGCCGAGCGAGCCACGCGGGCCGAGGGATCGGCTCCCGCCGGCGCCGCCCGCGGCGGATGAAACTGCGCCACTATACGCGCGAAAGCGTTGCGCGGCTTGCTCACGCGGATCACCGTCCGGCCGCTCGAGTTGTCGAAATCCGTCGAGACCAGCAGGCAGCCGGCTCGCGTTCGCTGCGCGCGCTTCTCCGCGGCGCGGCCCTCCGCAAATGAAATGTCGGCCGGGCCGGCTTCTCCAAGTGACTGCACGCCGGAAATCTCCACGCTCGCGTCCCCTTCCGCCGCCGCCCCCAGCAACCGCGCAATTTCCCCGACCTTCATGGCTCGCACCTCCACGCTATCATACTGTCTTATGCCCATCGATCCGAGCGCCCGCGTTGCCCCCACGGCCCGCGTCAGCGAGCGCGCCACGATCGGGCCGGGCGCCGAGGTCGGCGATTTCTGCGTCATCGAGGACGATGTCGTCATCGGCCCGCGCACGCGCCTGGAGCCCTACGTCTTCGTGAAGCGCTGGACCACGCTGGGCGCCGGCAACGTGATTTCCGCCGGCACGGTGCTGGGCACCGATCCGCTCGACAAAGCTTTTGCCGGCGAGCGCAGCTACCTGAAAATCGGCGACCGCAACATCATCCGCGAGCATTACACCATCAGCCGCGGCACCAAGCCCGAATCGGTGACCCGGATCGGCGACGACAATTACGTGATGACCTCGGGCCACATTGCCCACGACTGCAAAATCGGATCGCACACGGTGATTTGCAGTTGCGCGCTGGTGGCGGGCTACGTGGAGGTGGAGGACGAAGCGTTCATCTCCGGCGGCGTGGTGATTCATCAGTATTCCAGGATCGGGCGGCTGGCCATGATCGGCGGCAACACGCGCGTGAACCAGGATGTGCCGCCCTATTTTCTCTACACCGAATTCAACGTGGCGGCGCGCGGCCTCAACCTGGTGGGTCTGCGCCGCGCCGGGTTCGAGCGCGCGGAGATCGACGCGCTGAAGCGGGCGTATCAGTTGCTCTATCGCTCCAAGCTGAAGCTGGACGAAGCGCTCGCCGCCATCGAGCGCGAAACGCCAACCGAGCACACTCTGTATCTGGTAAATTTCATCCGGCGCTCCAAGAGAGGGATTTGCCGCGAGTAGCGACGCCGTCGCGCGGGCGTGCGACATACTTGTGGCCATCCGGAAACCCCCGTTGCCGAGCCGCGCGCGAAGCAAGCGGTTTTTATCGCACACCCTCGCGGCGCCGATAGACCGCACAGTGTGCAACAATGAGGGTCTCTTCGGAGAAACTCCCTTAAAGGTTCTTATCCGTGAATTCAAACGAAAATCTGGCCGAAGCATCCTTCGGCGAGCTGTTGCAGGCGTACGAAACCACCCATGGCGGCGGACCCGGCCGGAGAGCCGGGCCAGACCAGCCGCGCAAAGGCATCGTCGCCGCCGTGGTGGGCGACCGTGTGTTTGTCGATATCGGCGGCAAGTCGGAGGGCATTATCCCGGTCGAGGAGTTGCGCGGCCCCGATGGCGCGCTCGCGGTGCATCGAGGCGACGAAATCACCGTCGCCATTAGCGGCCGCGACAGCGAGGGCTACCTGCTGCTCTCGCCCGTTGCCGCCGGCCGCCCGCGCGACTGGAGCGGTCTCGAGCGCGCGTTTCAGGGCCAGGAAATCATCGCCGGCCGCGTGACCGGCGCGGTCAAGGGCGGGCTCAGCGTGGACGTCGGCGTGCGAGCCTTCCTGCCCGCCTCGCGCAGCGGCTGCCGCGAGACGGCGGACCTCGAAAAGCTGATCGGCGAAGAGATCCGCTGCCGCATCCTCCAGCTCGACATCGACGACGAAAACGTGATCTTGGACCGCCGCGCTGTCCTTGAGGAGGAGGCGCAAGCGGCGCGCCAGGCGCTGCTCGCCCGTCTCGAGGAAGGCGCGGTCATGCGCGGCACTGTGCGCAGCCTCACCGAGTTCGGCGCCTTCGTCGACCTGGGCGGCGTGGACGGCCTGCTGCACGTCGGCGATATGTCGTGGTCGCGCGTCGCTGACCCGAAGACCGTCGTCTCGCCGGGTGATGAGATCGACGTCAAGATCCTGCACATCGATCGCCAGAAGCCGCGCATCGCGCTTGGCTTGAAGCAGCTCACCCCCGATCCGTGGGCCGAGGTCGCGGAACGGCTGAAGCCGGGCGAGCGGGTGAAGGGCGTCGTGACCAGGCTGATGGACTTCGGCGCCTTCGTCGAAATCGCGCCGGGCGTCGAAGGCCTCGTGCACGTTTCGGAAATGTCGTGGGCCAAGCGCGTGCGGCACCCGCGCGACCTGGTGAAGCCGGGCGACGTGGTGGAGGTCGTCGTGCTCAGCGCGCACCCCGCCGAGCGGCGCGTTTCGCTCGGCCTCAAGCAGGCTCTTGGCGATCCGTGGGCCGACGCTGACGAGCGGTTCCGCGCGGGCAAGGTCGTCGAAGGAACCGTTCGCAACCTGCAAAAGTTCGGCGCGTTTGTCGAGCTGGCCGACGGCGTCGAAGGCTTGCTGCACATCTCCGACATCACCGGCGACCGCCGGCTCAATCATCCCAACGAAGCGCTGCAGCTCGAGCAGCGCGTGCGCGCCGTGGTGCTGGAGGTGGATAAGGGAAAGAAGCGCATCAAGCTCGGCATGAAACAGCTCGAGCCCGACTCGAGCGATGAATACATCGCCGAGCACAAGCCCGGCGAGGCCGTAACAGGCCGCGTGGTGCGCATCGAGAACGGCGCGGCGCGCGTGGAACTCGGCGAAGGCGTGGAAGGTTTTTGCCGCTTGGGCGACCAGCCCCGGCCGGCCGCCGTGGGCAGCTTCGGCGCGCAGCTTGCCGCCGTGTGGAAGGGCGCCCCGGCCACGCCCGAGCCCGCCGGCGAGCCCTTGCAGGCCGGCCAGGTGCGCTCCTTCCGCATCCTCTCGATCGATGCGGCCTCCAAGCGGATCGAGTTAGCTCTTTAGTTTGACTTCCCGCCCGCCGTCGAGGATCGACTCGCGCGCGGCTTCGATCACCTGCTCGTTGTAGCGGCTGTTGGCCGGCGTGGCCATGATGCTCTCTGCATCGATTTCCTGCAGCAGCTTTTGCCGGCTCGCAAGATCGGCCGCTGCCTCCACGCGGATGCACGCGCGCAGAATGTATTCGATCGAGCGGAGGCCGTACCCCACCGGCGTCAGCCCCTTCCCGCCCAAATCTACATACTGAAAATAGTCAGCGCTCGGCTCGGCGTATTGGGTGGCGCCGGCGCCCTCCGGCTTGCTGGTGTAGGAGTATTTCATCCCTCGGTATTGGTCGGAGTGAAACAGCCACGCCCCGTTCCCGCCGCCCGCGCAGTAAAGGGCGAGGCCCTGCGTGTTGGTGCCCGGCGCGGCGTCGGGAAAGCCCAGGCCGTTCTGCACGTTCAGGCAAGCGCCGTTCGACCACAGGACCCGCGCGTCCGTCCACAGAAACCCTTCGTTGCCATTCGGAAAGCGGTCGCGAATGCCGTAGACACTCACCGCCGCCGGCAGCAGGCCCGTAATAAAGTGCACCAGGTCGACGTAGTGGCAGCCGATGTAGGTGAAGGCGTCGGAGTTTTCGGCGGTGAACCAGTTCTGGAAATTT
>DASQHK010000224.1:0-6117 GCA_035632135.1 Bryobacterales bacterium | reverse complement strand
GGCTGGAACAGGAACGCCGCGGCGAGCATGGCGACGATCCAGCCGGCTTGGCCGAGGTCGCGGAAGTTGCGCTGGATCAGATCGCCGAGCAGGAACAGAAGGGCGTAGAAGCCGCCCAGCACAGTCATGGTAGCCAGCGAGTAAGCGAAGCCACGGCGGAAGATGACGTCTACGTCCATCAGCCGGTAGCGGGCGATGGCATAGGCGAAGGTCAGCGGGATGAGCACCAGCGGGAGCACTGCCAAGCCCATCCAGGGCTTGGGCACGACGCCCAGCAAATAGGGGATGGCGTAGCAGGCCACGAACGGCGCGGCGCCCACAAAGGTGCCCCGCTTGAGCCACTTCAACTGCTGGCGCAGCAGCGAATCTTCCGCCTCCGCCACGCGGCGGTAGGCGAGATGGAGGGCCAAGGGAGCCAGCAGCAGATAACAGGTCAGCAGGCCGAAGGAGAGGCGGTCGAGCGCCTCCCGCATCTCGACCACGCTCCGCGAGGTCTGGAGCAGGCCGCCCGCCGCGGCGATGTAAGCAGCCATCAGCAGGGCCGCCGGAGCGTAACACAGACCCACCACCAGGCTGCGGCGGCGCGCCCAGAGACCGGTCTCGGAAAACGTGAGGCAGAAGTGCAGCAGCAAGGCCGGAACGAACAGCGATGCCCAGACGTTGCCCCAGTAGATGATGCGATCAAAGTTGTTCAGCTTGCCGGTGTAGTGGAACGAGTACAGAAGGAACGAGGCCAGGCAGAAGATGTAAAAGTGCTGCGACTTGGGCGCGCCCTCGCGGCGGTAGAACACAAACAGCCCGATCAGCAGGTAGAGCAGGCCCAGCAGGTAGAGGTAGTAGAGAACCGGGTTGCGCTCCGCCGGCTGGATGATGAGCGTGGGCCGCAGCTCCACGCCCTGGCGGCGGATGGTGTAGCCGGCCTTCTTCCATGTGCCGATAGCGAGCAGAATCTGGGGAACGCGCAGCGCCTTCTGCACGGGGACGCCGTTGATGGCCAGCAGCACGTCGCCGAGGCGGAGGCCGGCGCGCTCGGCGGGGCTGTCGGGCGTGATGCGGCGGACCTCGACGCCCGCCGGCGAGTCGGTCCAGAAGACGCCGTCGTTGGGCAACTCGAAGCGCCGCTGCTGCTGGAAGTTGAGGATGCCGGCCAGCACGGCCGCGACCGTGAGCACGGTGAGCAGCGTTCGCGAGAATCGAAACTGCAGGTCGCGCAACATGGAATTGGAGCCGACGCACAGGGGGACACCCCCGCCCCCACTGGGATCGTCTCCTCTTTGCACGCCAGAGGCCACTTGCCGCCGCCCCCGAGGTTCGCTAAGCATTTGTATGCCAGCCACTTGCACCATTGTATCGGAGACGGGCGCAAACTCTATGGTTTCTGGAAGATTTTGTACCAAAAAAAGAACTGCCGCGGCCAAGTACAACACAAGTTAACTTGACCTAGCGTGGATTCGGCCCTAAAATTAACCTGTAACGCTATGTGTACGGAGCGTGTCTACCGTTAGACAGAGGTGACGTGTATGCTGCGTAGGCTGGTTTGTCTTTCCGGCGCTCTGGTGCTGGCGCTGGGCGCTGCCGACACCAAGAACGCGAAGTCCACCGATGCCAAGGGAAACGAAACGGTCGCCAAACCGCTCTCGGCCAAGGAGCAGAAGAAGCGGCAGAAGCAGCTCGAGAAAGAGCTGGCCGGTCCTTATAAGAAGTGGCTGAACGAAGACGTCGTTTACATCATCACCGACGAAGAGCGCCAGGCCTTCAAGCGCCTGAACACGGACGAAGAGCGCGAGCAGTTTGTGGAGAACTTCTGGCTGCGGCGCGACCCCACTCCCGATACCGCTGAAAACGAATTCAAAGAAGAGCACTACCGGCGCATTGCTTATGCCAACGAGCACTACGCGTCGGGGATTCCGGGCTGGAAGGCGGACCGCGGGCGCATCTATATCACGTTCGGCCCGCCCGACGAAATCGAGTCGCATCCTTCGGGCGGCACGTACGAGAGGCCGCCGGAAGAGGGTGGTGGTACTACTTCGACATACCCCTTCGAGCAGTGGCGCTACCGCTACCTGGACGGCATCGGCACGAACATCATCCTGGAATTTGTAGACCCGACCATGACCGGCGAATACCGGCTGACCATGGACCCGTCGGAGAAAGACGCGCTGCTCTACGTTCCCAACGCCGGGCTGACGCTGATGGAGCAGATGGGCCTGTCGAGCAAAACGGACCGCTTCAACCGCACCGACGGCACGCACCTGGGGCAGGCCTTCGGCGGCGAGCCGATGAGCATGAACGAATTCGAGCGGCTGGAGCTTTACGCCAAGGTGCAGAAACCGCCCCCGGTGAAGTTCAAGGACCTGGAGGCGGCGGTGGACAGCCACATCCGCTACAACACGCTGCCGTTCCAGATCCAGACCGATTACGTGAAGATCACCGACAACACGGTGCTGACGGCCATCACCATCCAGGTGCACCGCAAGGACCTGGTGTTTAAGGAAAAGGAAGGCCTGCAGCACGCGGTGGTGAATGTTTTCGGGCGCATCACGACGGTGTCGCGGCGCGTGGCCAACGTGTTCGAGGACGTGGTGACGGTAGACACTCCGACGGAGCTGCTGCAGCAGGCGGCGAGCGGATCTTCGATCTATCAAAAATCGGTTCCGCTGGCGCCGGGGCTCTACCGGCTGAGCGTCGTTCTGAAGGACGTGGTAGGCGAAACGATGAGCACCTACGAGACGGCGCTGCGGGTGCCGAAATTCGAGGACGACAAGCTGGCTTCGAGTTCGCTGATCCTGGCCGACGTAATCGAGAAGGTGCCCATGCGGTCGATCGGCACGGGCCAGTTCGTGGTAGGCAGCACGAAGATCCGGCCGCGGATCGGCGAGACCTTCAAGCGCGATGAGAAGCTCGGCATCTACCTGCAGGCTTACAACCTCGGCATGGACGAGGCGACCAAGAGGCCGAAGGGCAGCGTCGAATACGAGATTTCGCACGCCGGGAAGAGCGACAAGGTGTTCGACTTCTCCGAGGACATCAACACCATCAAGGGCGCTTCAGCGCAGCAGGTGACCATTGAGAAGCTGATGCCGCTGGCCAGCCTGCAGCCGGGGCAGTACACGCTGAAGATGAAAATCACGGACGATATCTCCAAGCAGTCCATCAACCCCACGGCGAACTTCACGGTGAAGTAGCGGGGGCGCGCACCAGGGAGCGCAGAGGAGATGCATGGGTAGTTTCAAAGAGGTTATGGCAAGGCGGGCAAGCTTCCTGCTGTTAGCTGCTCTGGGCGTCGCTCCGTTGCCCGCGGCAGTGGTCGGCTCGATCGCCGGCTTTGTGCACGACGATCACGGGCTGCCGCAAATGGGCGCGGCGGTGATGCTGCTCAATGCCGACGGGCGCAGTCTGCGGCGCGTGTACACCAACGACCGCGGCGGCTTCCTGATCGACGACCTGTTCCCGGGCTTCTATGGCGTAAAGGTCAGCGTTCCGGCGTTTCTGCCGGCGGTGAAGAACAAGATTCTCATCCGCTCGGGCGGGCGCAGCTACCTGGATGTGGAGCTGGCGAGCCTGCTGACGTCGATTCGCCTGGTTTACCCCGCCCCCGGCGATTGGAGCGACATGAGCGAGGAGTGGAAATGGGCGCTGCGGACGGCCGTCTCCACGCGGCCGGTGCTGCGGCTGCAGCCGTGGCAGGACAAAGAGACGCAATCGGTACTGCGGAAAGTGAGCGGGGCGTTCAGCGACGTGCAGGGGATGGTGAAGGTGAGCGCGGGCGACGGCGGGCAGGCTTCGGCGTTCGGCAGCGAGAGCGACCTGGGGACGGCGTTCGCCGTGGCCACCTCGCTTTTCGGGAACAGCAACCTATTGGTAAGTGGTAACCTGGGCTACGGCAGCACGCGCGGCGCGCCGTCGGCGGGGTTCCACACCTCCTACAGCCGCGAGCTGCCTTACGGCGCGGAGCCGGAGGTTTCTCTCACCGTGCGGCAGTTGCTGCGGCCGGTGGAGGGGGGGCAGGCGCTGTTCGGCCCGGCCAGCCGCTACGCAGCGGCGCTGCAAACATTCACCTTCGGCTTCCAGGACCGCGTGGCGCTGGGCGACCTGGTGAAGCTGGAGTACGGTTTTCAGTACGACTCGATCAGCTTCCTGGACCGGCTGAATTACGCCAGCCCGTTTGGAAAGCTCACCTACAGCCTGGGCGAGCAGACGGACGTGATCCTGCGCTACGCCGGCGGCGTGCCCCGGCCTGATCCGGACATGATGAGCGAGGACGCGCTGGGCCGCAATCTCTCGGCGCTGGGGCTGTACCCGCGGATGTCGCTGCTCGACGGCCGGCCGGCCATCCAGCGGGGCCAGCACATGGAGATCGGAGTAGAGCGGCGGATGGGCGAGAACACGGTGGAAGTGGCGGCGTATCGCGACGGTTTTTCCAACGCCACCGTCACCGCGCTGATGCCCGGCGGGCTTTATACCGACGGCAACATTTTGCCCGATTTGTTTTCCAACACCTCGACGTTCAACGCCGGGTCGTACCAGGTTTCCGGGTACCGGGCCGCCTGGTCGCGGAAATGGAACGATCATGTCAGCGCCGGGCTGGCTTACGGGCTGAGCGGGGCGCTGGGGCCGGAGCGCGGGACGCTCGAAACGGATAATGCGGGTGAGTTGCGGTCGATTCTGAAACCTGTGCGGGAGCACTCGGTGACAGCGCAGATGATCGCCCAAGTGCCGCAGGCGGGCACGCGGGTGCGAGGCTCCTACCAGTGGGCCAGCCGGGCAGGGGTAACGCCGGCCGACCTCTACAACGCTTCGGACGTGCGGGCATTGCCCGGCCTGAATGTCGGCATCCGCCAGCCGCTGCCGCAGCTCACGTATCTGCCGGGAAGGTTTGAAGCGACGGCGGAGTTTCGCAACCTGCTGGCGCAGGGCTATGTGCCCATCCGCACGGCGGACGGGCGGCGCATGTTCCTGATTCAGTCAGCGCGCAGTTTCCGCGGCGGATTCAATTTCGTCTTCTAGTGATTTCACCGCAGAGTACGCAGAGAGCGCAGAGGAGAACGGGAGAATTGTTCCTCGCCGGGAAGCCTCGTTCCGTGTCACGCCGTAGCTTTTTTGCCAGCCTGATAGTTCTCGGCCTGGCGGCGGTGGCGCCGGCCAAACAAAACACCACCAAGATCACGGTCCGGGTGCGCGACCACAACAACGAGCCGGTGGATCGGGCAGCGGTCATCGTGAAGCGCATGAGGGGCAAGCACGTGAAAACGTCCTACGAGCTGCGCACCAGCCAGGAAGGCACGGCGCCACTGCCGCCGCTGCCGCAGGGGACGTTCCTGATTCAGGTGATCGCCAAGGGCTACCAGACCTACGGGGAGAAATTCACCGTCACCGAGCCGGAGAAGACGATCGACATCCGGCTCAGCCCGCCACAGGCGCAGTTTTCCGTAGACAAGCCAGCCGGAAAATAGCCGCGCCCGGGATCAAACCGGCGCTGCCTTCATCTGCGTGGCCCACCACTGCGCGTAACGGCCGCCGCAGGCCAGCAGCTCGTGGTGGCTGCCGGACTCGACGATGCGGCCGCCGTCGAGCAGGAGGATGAGGTCGGCGTGCATGGCGGTGGTGAAGCGATGGGTGATGAGGATGGCGGTGCGGCCGGCGGCGAGGCGGCGGAAGCGCTCCAGCCAGTCGGCCTCGGCCCAGGGGTCCATGGCGCTGGTCGGCTCGTCGAGGATGAGGATGGGCGCGCGGCGCAGGAAGGCGCGGGCCAGGGCCAGGCGCTGCCACTCACCCACGCTCAGCTCGGCGCCGCCGGCGAACCACTTACCTAGCAGCGTGAGGTAGCCGTGGGGAAGGCGCGCGACGGGCTCATCGGCGCCGGCGGCGCCGGCGGCGGCTTCGACGGCCGCCTGGGAGGGCCGCGCCTCGATATCGCCGAGGGTGATGTTCTCGGCGGCGGTGGCGTTGTAGTGCACCGGCTCCTGAAACAAGACCGTGATGCCGCGCCGGAGCTGGGCGATGGAGAAGCGGCGCAGGTCGACGCCATCGATCTCGAGGCGGCCGCTGCCGGGATCGTAGAAGCGGCAGAGCAGCTTGATGAGGGTGCTCTTCCCCGCCCCGTTGGGGCCGACGATG
>DASQHK010000223.1:0-5257 GCA_035632135.1 Bryobacterales bacterium | reverse complement strand
CAAGCTGGCCGCGCAGGTGCCCGACTGGAAGGTCATCGATGAGCACCATATCACCAAGACCTTCCTGTTCCCGGATTTCAAGACCGCGCTCGATTTCGTGAACCGCGCGGGCGCCGTGGCCGAGGAAGAAGGCCATCATCCCGACCTGACGCTCGCCTGGGGCCGCGTGGACGTCAAGACCTACACGCACAAGATCGACGGCCTGACGGAGAGCGACTTCATTCTGGCGGCGAAGATCGATCAGGCGTTCTTCCACAAGTAGCGGCCGGCGCGCCGAATGTGGGCTCCCGGCGCCGGTTCTTACCCCCGGCCGCCTTGGCGCGCTCCACGAGCTTCTGCGTCTCAAAAGGTTCGGAAAGCTGCGAAATCTCGCTCTTCGTGGTCGAATCGGTGGCCGAGCTGGTTCCGGAGACGGTAAGCCGGCCCTTGGCGGTCACGCGGTGATCCGGAAACGAGCGCTCCCTACGCCGCCGAATACTTCAGCGCCAGCCCCCGCAGACGTTTGAGCTCGCGCGGCACGGCGACCTTGGGTTCTTCCTTGCCCTCGTACTCGAGCGCCATGTAGCCTTTGTAGCCGTGGCGCGCGTAGAGGGCGAAGATACGGTCCCAGTCGGCGGGAACGGAGGTCCCGTCGTCGAGGCGCATGTGGGTTTTCAGGTGCGTGGTGACGGCGTAGGGGAGGCAGCTCTCGATCTGGTCGAAAACCTTCGGCTCGCGGAAGTTTCCGGTGTCGAGGTTGATGCCCACCCAGGGGGAATCGACGCGCTTGACGATCTCGATGGTGGGGCCGGCGAAGGTGGTGATGCCGCCGTCGTCCTCGAGGCCGATGATGACGCCGCGGGCCGCCGCGTACTCGGCGCCGCGCTGCAATGTTTCCGCCGCCCAGCCGATGGCCTGCTCGTCGGTCGAGTCCTTCGGCACGCGGCCGCCGAAAACGCGGATGTGCGTGGCGCCCATCTTCTGGGCGACATCAACCCACTTGCGGATCTCGGCCACCTGCTGCTCGCGCGCCTCCGCAGTGGGCTCCGCGGCGTGAACTCGAATGCCCAGGTTGTAGATTTGCACGCACGACTTCGCGGCCAGGCGCTTGAGCGGGAGCAGGAAGCTGTCGTCGGTGGAGGGGAACCAGTAGGTCGTCATGTCGATGCCGTCCATGCCGGTCTCGACCGCCAGCCGGACTAGGTCATCATAATTCATAGTTCCGGCCTTCAGGGCTTCACGGAAGGAGTAGGCGACGATGCCGCTGCGGAAGCGGGCGCGGGCGCCTGACGCCTCCGGCGGACGGCCGAGCAGGGCGCCACCGCCAAAGGCGGGAGCCAGGGACGCGGCGGCAGTGGCCAGAAAGTTGCGACGATTCATAGGAACATCCCCCTTAGTCGCCGATGGCGGTGACCTTCTCGCTGGTGCGGCCGCGCAGGGCCGTCTCGATGGTCTCGTTCACGCGGCCCTTGGAGAACTCCATCGCGATGCGGATGGCGTTTTTGATGGCGTTCGGATTCGAGCGGCCGTGGCAGATGATGCACACGCCCTTCAAGCCGAGCAGCGGCGCGCCGCCGTATTCGGAGTAATCGACGCGCGCTTTGAAATCATCGAAGGCCGTGCGGGCCAGCAGATAGCCCATCTTGCGGGTGACGGTGGCGGTGAGCGAATCCTGGAGCATGAACTTGATGGTCTCGACCATCCCCTCGCTCACTTTTAGCGCCACGTTGCCGATGAAGCCGTCGCAAACGATCACGTCGGCCTCGCCGCTGTAAATATCGCGGCCCTCGACGTTGCCGATGAAATGGATGGGCAGCTCCTTGAGCAGCGGGTAGGCCCGGCGCGTCAGGTCGTTGCCCTTGTGCTCTTCCTCGCCGATTGAGAGCAGCCCCACGCGCGGACGCTCCTGGCGGCAGATCACGCGCGAGTAAGCCTCGCCCATCACCGCGAACTGAGCGAGCATCTGCGGGCTGGAGTCGACATTGGCGCCGACGTCGATCAGCACGGCGGCGGTGCCCTTGAGGGTGGGAAACACAGAAGCCAGCGCGGGGCGATGGAGGCCGGGCAGCGTGCCCAGCACGATCTTCGCGCAGGCCATGACGGCGCCGGTGTTGCCGGCCGAAACCAGTCCCTGGGCGCGGCCGTCGCGCACCAGGCGAGCCGCCACGCGGATGGAGCTGTCCCGCTTGGCGCGCACGGCCTTGGCGGCCGCCTCGTCCATGGTGATCACTTCGGTCGCGTTGACGATCTCGATGGGAACGTGGTCGGCCAGGTGCTCGGCCAGCTCGCGCCGCAGGATCTCCTGGCGGCCGACGAGCAGGACCTTGACCGGGTAGGAGCGCGCTGCCAGAATCGCCCCTTCCACTTCCACCCGGGGGGCCGCGTCACCCCCCATCGCGTCAACGGCAACGGTGTACATGGGCGCTATTCAGTTTCAACTTCGATAATGTCTCGTCCTCGATACTGCCCGCAGTGCGGGCAAGCCCGATGCGGCAGCTTGGGCTCGTGGCAATTGGGGCACTCCGACATCTGGGTCCTGCGCAGGGCGTCATGGGCGCGCCGTTTCGAGGTTCGCGCTTTGGAGTGCCGTCGTTTCGGATTTGGCATATTAAGCCCTTCTTACCACAGAGAAAATCAATCGCAGTCCTCTGTGATCGCTGGTCCTCTGTGGTGAAACCTAGTTCTTCCAGTCCCGCAATGCTTCCCAGCGGGGGTCGGCGAACTCGACCCGGCAGCGGCAGGTTTCCCGGTTGCGGTTCTTGCCGCAGATCGGGCAGATGCCCCGGCAATCCTCGCGGCAGACGCTGCGCATGGGCAGCACCATTGTAACCTGTTCGCGGACCACATCAGCCAGCTCGATGCCCCCGCCTTCGTAGAAACCCATCTCCGCCTCGGCCTCGCTGATGGCCACTTCCTCCTCGCGCGCGATCGCCGCCATGGGCCGGTAGAACAAGTCCACCGGCCCGGAGACCGACAGCCGGATCGGCTCCAGGCAGCGGGCGCAAGCCGTTTGCATCTCTCCGCGCAGGCTGCCCCGCACGCGGATCTCGCGCACGCCGAACGGGTCCACCAGCTCGGCGACGCCGGCGGCTTCTAAATCGCCCGCCTGGGTCAGGTTCTCGTCCAGAAAGTCAATGCTCCCGGGAGCGAAGACTTGATCAAACGGAATCTTCCGCCGTTCCAGGGTTGGAATATCAAAGAACATG
This sequence comes from Bryobacterales bacterium, assembly GCA_035632135.1. Taxonomy (GTDB): domain Bacteria; phylum Acidobacteriota; class Terriglobia; order Bryobacterales; family JACQDG01; genus DASQHK01. The sequence goes on along the minus strand of DASQHK010000223.1, from coordinate 2,072 downwards.
CTTCACCCAGGAGGAGGGCCGACGAATTTCTTATTATACAGGAAAGCGAAGGCGGGGTTTCAAGCGCTTGTTGCGGTTGGCCGGGACTGGCGAATGCCGGCGCCTGCGCGTGTCTGAAGGGAAGAGGGGCGCGGTGAGCGCCGCACCCCTTCTATTGGACCCGATCCACGCAGGCGTTACCGCTGCCCACCGGGGGCTGCGGCGACCTGGCTCTGCGCCTGGCCCTGCGCGGCGGGGCTCGTCTCCTGGGCGGTTTGCGGCAGGTCCGGCAGCGAGTAGATCTTCACCTCGACCCGGCGGCTCAGCTTGCGGCCTTCGCGCTGGCTGGAGGCCTGCGCCGGCATGTCTTTCCCCAACCCGATGGTGTGAACGCGATAAACGGGGACGGCATGCTTCTCCGTCAGGTAGCGCACCACCGCCGCGGCCCGCCGCTCGCTCAGCGTGTAGTTGTAGCTGCTGCTGCCGGTGGTGTCGGTGAAGCCCTGGACCTCGATGACGTATTTCTTCATGCTGCCGAGCGACGTGGCCAGCTCGTCGAGCTGCTGCTGCGCGTCGGTGCTCAGCTCGCTCTTGTTGAAGCCGAAAAGGACGGTCTTCGTGGTCGCCAGCCGGTAGTTGTCGATGTTGTCCAGGTATTGCGCCAGTTGGCCGGTGCGCGCCTGCGTGCTCTCGGCAAGCGAGTTAGCCTTCTCGGCTTTGTCCATGGCCTGGCCGGTCTTGGTCAGAGCGTCGCCCGCCAGCTTGGAAGCATCCCCGGCGCGGGTATCGGCCGAGACGGCTTTCTCGTCGACGCGGGAGATGTCCTTGGAGGTCCTCTCGTCGAGATCGCCGATTCTCTTGTTGGTGGCGTCGCTCTTCTTATTCAGTTCGCTGACCTGCTCGCTGATCGGGTCGGTTCGGTTTCGGACGTAGCGCCGGGTGGCGCATCCGCTGGTTGCGACTGCCAATCCAGCCATTGCCAGAATCGGCCAGAGTCGGTTCGTCATGGGGATCCCCTCCTGGAGGAAGCCATCTCCGGTGCAAGCCGAACGCCATTCGTCAAGTGGTTGCGTTTCGACGGCTTAGCTTCGCGAGGCGGCCGCGATTTCGACTCTGGTATTACATGGTGCCGTAAAAATTGCCCGTGCTCGAAACTGGCTCGACCAGTTCTAGCACTTTCTTCTTAATCTGATTCCCTAGAGGTAAGTCGGTAGTACCAATCGCAAAATGATTCTCCCGGACTATAAACATCTGCGGGTGTATTGGTGCAGAATGGTCCCAACTCTGGAAAAGGACCAAGTTTCTTTTTCCTTGTGCTTCTCCTTTTAGGGCGCGGTTACCGGACCGCGCCCTTTGCATTTTGGGGTCGCTCGCGCACAGCCGCTATGCGGCTGATTCGGCTGCTGTTAACTCTATCGCTGGTGCGTCCGGGCCTCTTCGAGCAGGCGCTTGGCGCGGATGGGGTTGTAGACGCCGCAAGGGCAGAAGCGGGTAAGGGTCAGTACGGCGGCATCGGGGGTGCGGCGGCCTTCGCGCACCATATCGAGCATCTTCTTCGCCATGTTGAATGAAACCATGCCGTGGCCGCACATGGTGGCCAGCTCGAGCACCTGGCTGTTGGGCAGGTGATCCTGGCGATCCCAGAACCCGAGTGAGTACTCGACGCTGTGGCGCGTGATGCCGGTGTCGTGGCAGCACTCCTGCGCCCCATCAACCGACGTGCTCATGTTGATCGACAGGCCCAGGTCGGCCTGGATCACCTCGCGCAGCGCGGCTTCGGCTTTTTCCTTGCTGTCGAACACCGCCGCCACGGTGCCGATTTTGTTGACCGCGCCGATCACGCTCTCGTAGTCCTGGTTGTAGTCGCGATGCCAGTGGTTGAGCGGGTTCAGGTTCGAGGAGGGCTGGTAGCTGCCGAAGTTCCCGTTGCCCATGTTGGCGGGCTTGTGACTGGCGCAGATGCGCAGAAACGTGCGCAGCTTCTCGAGCGCCCCTTCGTCGTTCTTCCCCTTGCAGGGAATGGCGAACAGGATGTAGTCGTCGCGGAAGCTCTCGGAACTACCGTACCGATGCAAGGTGTTCGTCACGAACGG
>DASQHK010000222.1:0-14516 GCA_035632135.1 Bryobacterales bacterium | reverse complement strand
TCGCGCCTGGAGAACATTGACGAGCTGATCAACGCCGCCGCGGACGCCGATGAGCGCGGGGAGACGGCGCACGAATTTCTGGATCACGCCGCGCTGGTGGCCGACACGGACGATCTGGACGAGGCCGCGCAGGTGACGCTGCTGACGCTGCACAGCGCCAAGGGGCTGGAGTTTTCGCTGGTGATGCTGGCGGGGATGGAGGAGGGGCTGTTTCCGCACATGCGCTCGAGCGAGAGCGAAGGCGCCGTAGAGGAGGAGCGGCGGCTGTGCTACGTGGGCCTGACGCGAGCCAGGAAGCAACTGGTGCTCACGCGAGCGCGCTACCGGCGGCGCTATGGCGGCGGGGAGCTGGAAGCAAGCACGCCGTCGCGGTTCCTGGATGAGATTCCGCGGGAGCTGGTGGAGGACCTGACGCCGGAGCGCGAGTCGGGCAGGCGTTTTGCGGGAGGGGTGGATCTCTACGCCGAGCAGCGGCTGGTGCGGGAGATGGCGCGGCGGTCGACGTATACGGGGAAAACGTATAATTCGGTGGAGAATATCGCAGAGTTTTTTGCGACACGAGGGATCAAAGCGCCCGGGATTGCGGCGCTGCCGGGAGCGGAGGCGAGACCAGCCGGCGGCGCGGCAGGCCGGCCGGCGGCGCTGCCAGCGCAACCAGCGCAGCCAAAGCCGCGGGCTGGGTTTCGCGCGGGGGCGCGGGTGCATCACCCCAAGTACGGGACCGGGACCGTTTTGCGGCGCGAGGGCGAAGGGGACGACGCCAAGATCACGGTGAGCTTTCCGCACTATGGCGTGAAGAAGCTGATCCAGAAATACGCGACACTGCGGCAGGAGTAAACTAAGCCAGGGGCAAACTAAGCCAGGAGTGAATCACGCCTTGAATACCAAACAGATCAAAGACAAAGCCGAGCGCAAAAAACTGAAGCGGGCGGCGCGGAAAAAAGCGGCGCCCAAGCCGAAGCGCACCATAGCGCGCGGATCGAAAAAGCGAAAAATCAGACGACAGTCGGCCGGGCAGCGAAAGCGGTAGCTGGCGTGTCGCAACTGCTGTGGACCAAGAACATCGACCGGCTGGTCGAGCAGGCGGAAGATCCGGAGCGGCGGCTGCGTAAGACGCTGGGGCCGTGGGGCCTGACGGCGATGGGGGTGGGCGCCGTGATCGGCACCGGGATTTTTATCCTCACCGGAACGGCGGCGGCCGGGGAGAGCGTGGCCATGCCCTCGGTGCTGAAGGCGCCGCTGCTCGACCTGCTGCTCCACGGCCGGCAGGCGCTGTCGGTGACCGGGCGGCCGGGGGCGGGTCCGGGCATTGCGCTCTCCTATCTGCTGACGGCGGTGGCGTGCGGCTTCGCGGCGCTGTGCTACGCGGAGCTGGCGTCGATGATTCCCATTGCCGGCAGTGCATATACCTACGCTTACGCCACGCTGGGGGAAATCTTCGCGTGGATCATCGGATGGGACCTGATTCTGGAGTACGCCATTGGCAACACGGCGGTGGCAGTGGGCTTCTCGGGCTACTTCAACGATGTGCTGGAGAGCCTGTTCGGCGTGGCGCTGCCGCCCAAGCTGTGCAACCCGATAATCGCCGGCGGGACCTACACGGGCAACTGGTTCAACGTGCCGGCCACGCTGATCATGGTGCTGCTGACGGCGCTGCTGGTGCGCGGGGTGCGGGAAAGCGCGGCGGCGAACACGATCATGGTGGGGGTGAAAGTCGGGGCGATCTTGATTTTTGTGTTCAGCGCGGCCCACGCCGTCCATACCGAACACTGGCATCCTTTCCTGCCGAACGGGTTTCAGGGCGTGCTGACGGGCGCGGCGGTGGTGTTTTTCAGCTACATCGGCTTCGACTCGATTTCGACTGCGGCGGAAGAGTGCCGGCGGCCGCAGCGCGACCTGCCGATCGGGATTCTGGCGACGCTGGCGATTTGCGCGACGCTGTACGTGGCGGTGGCGCTGGTGCTGACCGGCATCGCCGACTGGCGCACGCTCAACAACGCGGCGCCGGTGGCCAACGCGCTGAAAGCGCTGGGCATGGAGCGCGTGCGGCAACTGGTGGGGCTGGGCGCGATCGCCGGCATGCTTTCGGTACTGCTGGTATTTACTTACGGGCAGGCGCGGATCTGGTTTGCGATGTCGCGCGACGGGCTGCTGCCGCCGGTGTTTTCGAGAATTCATCCGCGCTACCAGACGCCGCACGTGAGCACGTGGGTGGCCGGGCTGGCGGCGGGGATTCCGGCGGGCGTGTGGGACATCGGGACGTTCGCGGACCTGACCAACATCGGGACGCTGTTCGCGTTCATCGTGGTGTCGGCGGGGGTGATCCTGCTGCGGCGGACGCAGCCGGAGCGGCGGCGCAGCTTCCGCGTGCCGTGGGTGCCGTGGACGCCGCTGCTCTCGGCGGCATGCTGCCTGATCTTGATGACCAGCCTGCCGCTCGAGACCTGGGTGCGATTTTTCGTGTGGCTGGGGATCGGGCTGGGGATTTACTTCCTGTGGGGGAGGAAGCACAGCGGCTTCGCGGCAGCGGAGGGGAAGTAACCGCCGATGAACGCCGGGGGGAAATACGGCTTGGGTCTCTAACCACAGATGAATACAGATGAACGCTGATGGGGCCAGGGAGATTCCGCCAAGCGAGCAGGCGGGGCTTACGGTTGAGGAGTTTCTCGGGTGGCTGTGACGGGGCGGGTCTTCGCAGGGCTTAGCAATTCATAGGTATTGCCGCGCCATTCGATGCGACGGCGGGCGAGGGAACCTACGAAGACCGCCAGCCAGGTCCAGGTGGCGGGGAGGGTCGGTGGTGCTCGGGCGCACGGGTTGACCGGAGCGGCGACGGGACTTAGACTGGAGTCAGAATATGGAGCAGCGGCACGAATACAGCTTTACGGTTCTCTACGAGCCCGCCGAGGAGGGTGGCTATGTCGTGACCTGTCCGGCGCTGCCCGGGCTGGTGACGGAAGGCGACACGCTGGAAGAGGCGCGGGAGATGGCACGGGACGCGATCCGGGGTTACCTCGAGAGCCTTCAAAAGGACGGTTTGCCCATTCCCGGGGATAAAGAAATTCAGCTTCCGCCGGTGAAGGAAGAGATTCGGGTGGCGCTTCCTGCGGAAGCCTGAATGGACCGCCGAAATCCCCGCATTGAACTTTCCATCCGCTCAGCCGAAGTTCTGGCTTGCATTCTTAGTTACAGTTGCGGTTGCCGGCACTCAAACCGAAGGAAGTTCTTCGGGCCCTGCGGAGGGCGGGATTCTATGTTCATCACTCCACGGGCAGTCATTACATCCTCAAGCACGCTGCCAGCCCCGCTCTGAGGGTCACGTTGCCCTATCACAGTAAGGACTTGAAGCGCCGGACTCTGGAATCCATCATCGAGCAGGCGGGGCTTACGGTTGAGGAGTTTCTCGGGTGGCTGTGATGGGGCGGGTCTTCGCAGGGCTTAGCAATTCATAGGTATTGCCGCGCCATTCGATGCGGCGGCGGGCGAGGGAAGCCACGAAGACCGCCAGCCAGATCCAGGTGGCGGGGAGGGTGAGCCAGAAATAGATCCAGGCGTGGCGGGCGAGCCAGGGGGCGCGGTCGGGAAACAGGAGCCGGGCGGAACGGCCGCGCAGGGCGCCGCTTGCCATGCCGGGGACGGTGGCGAGGAGCAGGATGGGGATGGCCCAGAGCGCGCCGGTGGCGATGGCGAGGATGCCGGCGAGCATGGCCCCACAATAGAGGATGTGGGCGGCGAACCCCAGCCACCAGAGCCTGGGGCGGTAGACGCGGGTGATGGTCAGTTGGCGGACGGCCCAGGCGAAAAACTCAGCGGCAGAGCAGTCGCCTTCGGTGGCCACCATGGCGCACGGCGAGAAGCGGATCTGGAGGCCGGCGGCGCGGACGGCCTGGGTGAGGCGATAGTCGTCGCTGAGGGAGCCGAGCCAGAAGTCGGGGACGCGGGCGCGGTCGAAAGTTTCGCGGCGCAAGGCCATGGCGCCACCCCAGGCGAAGGCCGGAGGGCTTTGCCTGCCGGGGACGAAGCCGCCGGCGATGGCGGCGTTCCAGACGCTGCGGATGAGGGGCCAGAAGGCGGCGCGCTGCGGAAAGTACCAGCGATACCCAGTGGAGGCGCCGACGGCCGGATCGGCGAGCGGAGCCACCAGGCCGCGCAGCCAGCCGCGGGCGACGCGGCCATCGGAGTCGGCGAAGGCCAGCACCTGGGTCGAGGCGCGGGCTTGGGCGACGGCGGCGAGAAGATTGCCGATTTTCTCGCCGGTGTTGGCGGGGGGAGGGCCGGCCACGACGAGGCGCACGCCGGCGGCCACGAGTGGCGCGACTTCGGCGACGGCGGGGTCAGCGCCGTCACGCACGGCTATCAGCATCTCGAAATCGGGATAGTCCTGCGTAAGCAGGGAGCGCAGGTTGTCGACGAGGCCCTCCTCGCGGCCCTTCACCGGAACGATCAGGGTGACGGAAGGCGTGAAGGGAGGCGGCTCTTGTTGCATTTCCGCCGCGATCGCTTGCAGGCGCCGGCTGGCCGCGCGAAGCGACGCCAGACCCAGGATCACAGCCGCGCCGGAGAAAAACCAAAACAGGATCCAGCAGGGGAGCACCGGGGTCGAGTCTAGCATGGGGAGAAGCAGCGACAGCGGTGACCCTACCGCAGCGAGGGTCTCTATTGAGGATCGTTGGGCCGCCGCAGGGACGGGGGACGGCGCACGGCATTGGGCGCGAGGCGGCGCAGTTCTTGCTGGACGAGCTGAAAGTTGCTGGTGGCAGAATCGCTGACCGCGGGCAACGTCCCGAGCGCCTGGATCGCTTGCTCGAGGCCGGCGAGGCGCGTCGCTCGGGAGGGGAGCGAAGAGAATGCTTCCGGCCGGCCACTGTTCTCCGGCTGTACCCGGCCGATGTAGCGGACAAGCGCGCGAGGATCGTAACCGGCGCTGGCGAGGACGCTGGCCGCCAGCCGGTCGGCTTCCAGCTCGAAGGCGCGCTGGCGCTGTAGAAATCCAGCGGGAATCGCAAGCCCATCTTCGCCTGTGTCAGACACTCCACTCATGTAAATCAGCGGGATCTCTCCCGCGTGCACCATTTCGCCGCGTGTGGCCAGGCGGGCGCCGTGCCGTTCGGCGACGTGGGCCATCGCATGCGCGAGCATGCCGGCGAACTCCGCATCATTCCGGGCCGCAAGGATCAAATCCGCGGGAACGAAGAAGTAGCCGCCGGGGAGGGAGAGCGGCTCGTGCGTGCTGCCGCCCTCGTTGTCGGCGATTATGGCGAACTTGTAGGGAAAGGCGGCGTCGGGCAATTGTGCCGCCAGTTGGCTGCCCTGGCGCTCGACGTAGTCACGGACGGCGACGCTGCCGATAGGAGTGGTCCGTTGCGCGATGTCTTGCGAGAGAGCAGCGCCGAGCGCAGCTTCCTTTTCCTGGCTGTAGAAGTTCACTCCTCGCGTGAGCGGAGCTTGCTGGGCGGTCAATACCGGAGCAGCAAGTACTAATACCCATAGCCGCAATCCGGCGCATTTCATAGCGGCCATATTCTCAGTCTACCGCTATGGAGCGGCACGCGCCGGCGGGGATGGGTGTGCGACAAGAGAGTGGCTCGACCTTGGATGTGGCTGTGCTCAAGCGCCCGAGCGTACCCTCACGCTCGGATCGGAGCCGAACCGTGTGCTGCCGCCTTCGGAAAGACCGCTTGCTTCGCGCGCGGCTCTGCATCGGGGTTTCCCGGATGCCCACAAGTATGTCGCACACCCGGCGGGGATGGGCTACGCCTCAACCGGGTTGGTTGCGGGGGTGGTGGGTTTGTGCAGGAGGTCTACGATCGACTGAAAGAGCCGCGACTTTACCTCATAGCGCTGGGGAGCGCGGGTGATGTAGCGGACGATCACATCGAGGCCGGCGGCCGAGGGGCGGAGATCCACCGCCGGCTTCGCCGAGAACGGGCGGATGCCGTATTGACGGGTCACGCGCTCCCAATCCTGCTCGGCCAGGCCGGCCTCGGCTGCGGTTTCGCGCTCGACGGTCTGGAGGATCTGCTGCGCCATCTGATACGGGTCGCCGCTTGGCGGCAGAGACACCTGCAGCTCGTCCCATAGCCATTGTCCGGCGGTCGAAAAATTGAAGTAGTGGCCCTCGATCGCAAAGCTGTTGAGGAAGGCGACGCGGCGCCCGGTGGGGTGGCCCTTGGCTGACCAGTTTCCCATCTCGAGCAGCACGGTTCGCAACAGGCCGAGGTCGACGACTTCGCCGCCGACGCCTTCGATCTCCACCCAATCCCCGATACGAATGCCGTTGCGGCCCATGAGCGCAAACCAGCCGAAGAAGGCGACTATGAAGTCCTTCAAGGCGACGGTGAGGCCGGCGGTCACCAGGCCAATCATGGTCGACGTTTGGGTGGGCGGCCCGAAAATGATCAACAGGACGACAAAGGCTCCGATCAGCTCGACGGCGATGGTGGCCAGCATGCGGAGCTGATGCAGGCGCCGGCGGTCGGTCTGGCGGTCAAAGGCGCGGCGAATGGCCATGTCGATCAGGATCACCGCGAGGAGAACAGCGAAAATCGCCGCCAGCGAGCGGAGCAGCAAGTGCAGAACGCTGCGGCGCCTGGCGTCCACGAGGGCGCTCCAGCGCTGGTAGACGTCGGAGAGCTGCCGGCAGTCTTGAATCCGCTGGTCGAGTTCGGCGAGAGTTTTTTTCTGATCGGAGAGGCGGCGCAGCCGGGCGACCATGGCGGTGGTGTCCTCTTCGTCGGCAGGGCCGGTCGAGGGTTCGCTGCCGGCGGCTGGTTGCGCTTGGCCGGCGGGCGATGGCAGTTTTTTGTTCGCTGCCTCTTCTAAAGCGTCGTGTTCGCGCTCCAGGGTCGAGGCTTGGCCGGCCGCTTGCTGGCGGGCAGCCTGGAGTTGAAGGGCTCGAGCCCGCAAAGAAAACCACGCCTGAGCCTGTTGCCGCAGAGTCGCAACGGGTGCAGCCGCGGACAGCTTGGGCGGTGTGGCCGTCTCGTGCTGCGCGGCTTCATGCTCCTGGAGGGCGCGCTGGAGCTTGGCGTGCTTGTCGCCGCCCTGCCGCGCCAGGTCTTGGCTGGCGTCTTCAAGTTCGTCCTGATCGAGCGCGAGCTGTGCCTTTGCCAGCTCGAGCTGGTCGGCGGCCGCATCGCGAGTCGCCGCCTGTCGCGTGAGGGCCGCGGCGCGCTCCTGGTCGGTGGTGATTCGCGTCTTCAGCGCGGCGATGCGATCTGCCAGTTGCTTGAGGGGCCCGGCCGGCGGGACGGCGGACTCGCTGGCTTCCCGCAGAGCGGTGGCGAAGGCCTGGTCGAGTTCGTGATCGGACAGACGCAGGGCTTCCCCCGCCAGATCCTGCTCCTCGGGCGTGTCGGCAAGAGAGGCGATCTGGCGCGCGGTTTGCAGCCGCCGGTCATCGATGAGCGAAGCCTGACTGGCGGCAGAGCGCTTCGCCCCGCTGGGGTTTGAGGTTGTGTTGCGAGTGAGGTACGACCCGACGATGCAAGCCGTGAGCACCACGACCAGAAGGACCGCCGACAGCGCTTTGAAGGGCTTCATAAGATGGCTCCCGCCTCGCGGGGGCTCACCCAGGATACCGAGAGTGGGACGCTAAATCACGGCGCGGCAGGGGTAGCCCTCTTTGAACCGCGCGAAGTCGGCCTCGATGCCGAGGGACAGTTCTTACGGGTTCTGGGCGAGATCTGGAGCAATCAGCTTCCCATGACTGGCCGGGTCCCGTTATCGCCTGTCGGCATCACGGTGTTGGTGGCGCCAATTCCAATATTCATGCTGTTCGTCGTGGTTCAGCTTGGAGAACCCGCGGTACCCTTCGTGCCTTTCCCCCAAATACTGGCGGTAGGCGCGATCTTCGTCGTCGTCCCAGTGATGGTAGTCGCTGTGATACGGGTCGTATACTCGCACCCGCGCAGCGCAACCCGTGTTTGCTATCGGGGCCATCAGGGCGACTGCCAGGAACAACGGAGCAAGGTAACGGTGTGCTTGGCGCATGTTGCAATTCTCCTTGCAGCCTTGGAACCGATGACACGGCTCAAGGCACTGCCCATGTTACTAGCAAATGAAGTTCCATCGCCTTGCGGGAGTTGCAGCTTTTTGATTTAGCGGAAGATATCCGGTTTCCCGAGCGCTAGTTTGCTGCCGGGATGACCGGCAGGCGAGAAGAACGGTGAGCTTTCTTACACGATTCTGCGAGCGGAGCCCCGCCACCGGCGTGCATGGCGCCCCTTTTGCAGCTCTAGATTTGCCTCACGAGGCCGTCGGCGGCGGGGTTCCATTCGTCGATGGGGTTATCCTGGCGCAGGGCGGCTAGCTCGGCCGCGCTGCGAGGCGGGCGGAGGTGAGCGGTCTGGCGGGCCTTTTCGAGCACTTCCCGCAGGCGCTGTCCGACGATTTTTTCTTCGCCGGGGGCCATCATCCAGGGCACCAGCGTGACGCCCATGGGCGTGCGCAGGGCGACGACGCTCGGCTCGCCCTCTTGCAGGGCCTTAAAACATTCCTCGCGAGAAAAGTTGAACGCCTTCTCGTCCCAGGTGACCCACATGCGCGGGACGTGATTGGTGACCTCGCGCGGGACGAAGCCGGTTTCGACGCCGGGGATTCTTTCGACGGCGCTCTTCATGTGGTCGACCTGTGATTTCCAGTAGTTCCATTCCGCGTCGTGATCGACCTTCACGTAGCGCTCGACGGCGGCGACCATGCCGATCATGGTCTCCTTGGAGATTTTCAAGTCGCGGCCGAGGCCGCTGTAAGGGCTCTGGAATTTCGCGGCGATCTCGATGAGGTCTTTGCGGCCAACGAGCAGGCCGGCGTTCTGCGGGCCACGCAAGCCCTTGCCGCCGCTGAAGGCGACCAGGTCGGCGCCCTTTTTGGTGTAGCCGGAGAGATTCTCGACCGGAGGCAGCTCGGCGGCGGCGTCCACCAGCAGGGGGAGGCGGGCTTTCTTGGCGATCGCGATGCACTCTTCGAGCGCGACTTTGCCGCCGGGGGCGTTGAGCTGATCGCGGTATTGGCCGAAGTGCTTGTCGGCGATGAGGAAATAGAGCATGGCGGTGTGGCCGGTGATGGCGCGCTCCATCTCCTCCTTGTACTCGACGATCACGAGGCGGGCGCCGGCGGCTTCGCACTGGCGGGTCCAGCCGGTGTGATGCAATTTCTGGACGACGACCTCGTTCTTGAGGCCGTCGGTGAAGGGGAGGCGCTTGGCGATGTCAGAGTCGTCGCCGGCGATGCAGGCGCAGGCGCCGACGAAGATGGCGCCGGCGGCTCCGGTGGTGACCAGGGCGGCTTCGTTGCCGGTGAGTTCGGCGATGCGGTGGCCGGTGGCGGCGGTGAGATCGCGGATGGGAACGTAGTGCTGCGCGGCGTCGTTCATGGCGTCGAGGACTTCCGGCGGCATGAGCGAGCCGCCGAGGTGAGTGTAGGTGCCGGAGGCGTTGATGATGGGACGCAGGCCGAGACGGGTGTAGACCTTGGCGGAGTCCGGCGCGGACTTGGCGGCCAGGGCGGCGACGAGGCGTTGACCGCCGGGCAGCGCGCCGAGAAGGCCGAGCAGTCCGGTCGAGGCGAAGAAGCCGCGGCGGCTGGGATGGAACAAAGGGAGTGGCATAGCAACCTCCTGGGTTGAAGAAAGTATAGCGCGGAGGCGGGGGGCGGGATGCTACCGTATTGGGGCTATGCAACGAAAACCGTATCTCTACCAGCACCTGACTTGGCCGGAAATGCGCGAGGCGGTGAAGGCGCAGCCGGTCGTGATTCTGCCCATCGGATCGGTGGAAGACCATGGGCGGCACCTGCCGCTCGACACCGACAACTTCATCATCTGGTCCATCTGCGAGGCGGCGGCGCGGCGGGCGCCGGGGGAGATTCTGCTGCTGCCGCAGACTCCGTTCGGGTTTGAGACGCACCACATGGATTTTCCGGGCACTATTGATATCCGCATGGAGCACCTGCTGCACTTCGTGCTGGACGTGACCAAAAGCGTGGCGCGGCACGGGTTCCGGCACATCCTGATCGCCGACGGGCACGGGTCGAATATGCCGATCCTGGATCTGGTTGCCCGGCGGACGATTCTGGAGACGGAGGCGATGTGCGGGACCTTCATCTGGCCGAGCCTGGCGCCGAAGCTGATCAACGAGCTGCGGGAGTCGCCCGTGCCGGGCGGCATGGCGCACGCCTGCGAGCTGGAGACGTCGGTCTACCTGCACCTGGACGCAAAGCGCGTGCAGATGGACAAAGCGGTCAAGGACATCAATCTGCCGCCGTCAAAATTCATGTGGCTGGATTTGATGCAAGGATCGCCGGTGCTTTACATGGACCACTGGACGCGTTTCAGCAAAAGCGGGGTGGTGGGCGACCCAACGGTGGCGACGGCGAAGAAGGGGAAGAAGATTTTCGAGGCGGTGGTGGCGGCGCTGGTGGAGCTGGTGCGGGAGTTCCGGGCGCGGAAGCGGGGGGAACGGCAAGACCTGCACTGAATGCATAGTCGCGAATGGACGCGAATGCACGCGAAGGAAGACAGTTGAGGCGCGGCCTTCGGGGGCAGCGGGGCGTCGGGTATTACTGCGCCACAGTCAAGACCACCGGGTTGCTTGACGGCTCGGCGGGAGCCGCGCTGTCGGCGACCGTGAGAGTCAGCGAGCCGGTGGAAGATCCCAACAAGCGCGCGGGGATGACGGCGCGCAGTGTCTGCAAGGGGCCATCCGTAAACGATGTGGCTAGCGATGCGCCGCCCGCCTGAACTACGCTGGTCGGCGAGAAGTTCAGCCCGCGCAGGGTGACCTCGACGTCGCTGCCGGTCGAAACCAGCGCGGGGGAAACATCGAGGAGGCTGGCGCCGCCGGCGGTGGTTCTGTTAGAGGGAACACCGTTAGCGGTAACGACCAGTTCTGGGAAGCGGCGCGAAAGCGAAGCGGGAACAGTGGCGACGACGACGTCGAGTCCGGCATAGCCGGGCGAGGCGCCGGCGAAGAGCAGTTGGGCGTCCTGCCCGTCGAATAGCACGCGCACCTGATCGAGGGCGCGGGCGAGGGGGTCGGAGGGGGCGGGGGCACCATCGGCGAGGGGGCTGTCGAGCGGGCCGATGCCGGCCAGGTAAATGGAGACGGCTTCGCCGGGCTGAAGCGGCGAAAGGCTGCTCACCAGAGTGCCGTCCTGGTGGGTGATGGCGCCGGCGCCCGCGCCGTTGCCGAGGACCGAGAAGACGGCAGGCGACTGATTGGCCACGTCTATACGCGCGGCCGGAGCGGCCAGTGAGCCGGTGTAGGCGCTGAGGACGGTGGAGGAGCCGGCGACGCTGGAAAGGCCGGAAGGCGCGATAAAGTTAATCTGTCCTGGTGAGACATAGAGAAGCGGGGCGGGCAGGCCGCCGATCAAGACGCGCGAGCCGCCGAGCTCGGTGGGGAGCGGGAAATCGCTCGCCTGGGCGGATTGCGTGGAAAGATTCGCGCCGAAGAGGGTGACCATCTGGCCGGGAGCGATGGGCTGGCCGGAGAGGAAGGAAGCGGCGCTGACGATGCCGCTCGAGCGCACCTCGGGGCCGGGGACAACCGTAAAGTTGACGGCGACATTCTGGCTGCCGTCCGAGGCGGAAGCGACGGCGACCGTGCCGGCGTAAGTTCCCGGAGACATCTTGCCGGCGGTTACGCAGAAGACAAGCTTGGAGGGCGAGAGACCGCTGGGCGTGAGGACCGTCAGCCAAGGGGCGTTAGCGCTCGCGGACCAGGAAAGCGGCGCATTGCCAAAGCTCTTGACTCGCGTGGCGCCGCAGACGACGCCGAGGTTGTCGCCGGTCTGGTCGGTGAGCGAGACTTGGGCCGGATCGACCAGGATGCTGGACTGGCCGGCGACCTGAAGTTGCACGGGGATGTCGCGGGTGGCGCCGGGCGTGGTCACGTGGATCGTGCCGGCGTAATTCTGTGGGGCCAGACCGGAGGGCGAAACCGAAACGGCGAAGGTGCCCGGCAGCGTGCCGCTGGAGGGCGCAATCTTCAGCCAGTTGCCGCCGGCGGTGACCGAGGCGGACCAGGCGCGGTTGCCGACGCCCCAGAGATTGATGCTCTGCGGATCGGGAGTCGGGCCGCCGGGCACGGCCCCGAAGGCTAAGCTCGAGGCGCTCAGGCGCAGAGCGGGCGCCGCGATGTTCAAGTTCACCGGCAGAGTCTGCGAGTCTCCGGCGGAGTTGAGCTGGATGGAGCCGGAATAGTATCCCGAGGGCAAGTTGGCAGTCGCGGCGCTCACGGTGATGGTGCCGGGGCCAGAGCCGGAGGTGGGCGAGATCGCGAGCCAGTTGGTGCTGGAAGCGGTCGAGGCGGAAGCGGTCCAGGCCCCGCCCGTGACGGCGATGGACTTGGTGGCCGGCGAAGGATCGCTTTCGTGAAGGCCGTTGAAGTCGATCTCCAGGGGCGCGGCGGCGACGCCTTTGGTCAGGCTGCCGGAATAGAGATATTGAACAGCGGCGATTTCGGGGGCACCCAGCCTGCGGGGAAGCGCGCCGGTGCCGGCGATGGTGCTGTGCATGACGGAAGGCGTGGGCACGCAGTCATCGTTGTGGTCCAGGCCCAGGGCGTGGCCCAGCTCGTGGATGGCGATCAGCTCGAAGTCAAACTCAATGTGGCTGGGATCGCTGTTGATGGGGTCGCCGGCGTTGAAGAAGATGTCGGAGTCGATGATGCGGCTGGTGGAAAGCGACTTCCTCACGTAGGTGGCGGCGAGCACATCCTCAGGAAATGGGTCAGGGTTGGTTCCCCGGGTGATGTTGACGCGGCCGTCATGGGGATCGGCGGCGGCGGTGAAGCCGGCAAAGTTGTATTTCCAGTTGGAGCCGCTCACGTTGCTCCAGGCGGCGATGGCGTCGCGGAGCTGCACCTCGAAGTCGTTGTTCTGGAAGTTCACCGAGTCGAAGGTGACGCTGAAGGCAGAGTCGGCTTTGGGCAGGAAGCCGGAGATGGGCTTGAAGCCGCCTGTGAAGCAGCCGACGCCGGGTCCGGCGGCAACGCCGAGAATTGCGCAGGAGAAAAACAGAACCACAACGTTCGTCTTCGTCATCGCATTCACCATTTTAGACCGCCTCGGCCTATTCTGACAAAAAACGTCGCAATGAACAACTGTTTTGTGATAGGATTGTATCCGCAATGAAGGGCACTTGCATGTTTACAGCAAAACACAGTAAGCAAAGTATGTCTTTGGTCGTATTACTCGCGGCGGGGGCGGCGAGCCTGGCGGCTTCGACGGTGCGGCCGGTTAGCCTGAAAGAGTTGAGTGTGCGGGCGCAGCGAGTGACGGTCGGGACGATCGAGAGCATTACCTCGTACAAAGACAGTGTCAGCGGGCGAATCTTGAGCCGGGTGGCTGTCGCGGAGACGCAGACCCTTACCGGCGCAGCGCCGTCTTCCTTCACTTTCGAGATGCTGGGCGGCACTGCGGGCGACGTGCAGGAGTGGATCGCGGGCTTTCCGACGTTCCGAGCCGGCGACAAGGTGGTGCTGTTCCTGCGAGGGAACACCGCGACGCTGGCCGGCCCGACGGTGGGGATGTGGCAGGGAGTGTTCTTCGTCCAGCCTGACGCAAGCGGGGCGGAGACGGTCTCGAATCACGCGCGGCAGGTTGTGGCCGGGATTCGGGGCGATCAGGTGGTGATCAGCGGGCCGCGCGGCGCGGCCGCGGGCATCGCGCCGGCGGAGCAATCGACCAGCCCGGCGCTTACGCTCGACTCGTTCTTGAGCCAGGTGCGGGCGTTTCGAAGGGCGGCCGGCGTCGCCGGGCGCTGACCGCACGCGCAAACCTCAGTTAAGTCTTCGATTCCGGCACGAAAGAATCCCACAAACGGACACTTGGCGTGTCGTCGCATGCGACTGCTTTCGCCGGCGGGTCAACGCAAGCGCCGCGCCCAGACTGCGGAGCGCGCGCGTGCTGCGTGCGGGGGTTTCCGCCAGTCTCTTCCCGTCACCGTCCCAGCGGCCGGCACGGCGCGAGGAGGGATCAAAGTGGACCCGCTGGTGGCGCTGCGGTATGAATAGGGCATGCCGCCTGCATTGCGAAGGCTCCTCCCTTCCCTGGTGGGCGTGGCCTGCCTGGCGGCGGCCGTACTGTTGCTGTGGAGCCAGAGGAGCGCGCGGGGACGGAAGATCGAGACCACGACGACCGAGACCCTGGATTTCGGGCCGGGCGGATCGATCGTAGTGAAGGGTTCGTTCGGCGACGTGTACGTGGAGGGCTGGGACCAGCCGGTGGCGCGCATCTCGGTGACCAAAGCGCTGCCTTGGGAGCGGTCGCCCAAAGGCCGTGTGAAGGCGCTCGAGAAGCTCGACCGGGTGAAGGTCACGGTGTCAAAGCAGGGAGAGAACGAGTTGCTGCTGACTTCGACCATTCCGTTTCGGCGCAGCCTGGATATGCGGTACCGCATCCGCGTGCCGTGGCGGAGCCGGCTGATTATCGAGCACGACATCGGCGACGTGAAGATCCTGGACATGGCCGGGGACATGGTGGTGAGCAACCGGATCGGCGACATCGCGGTGCGG
>DASQHK010000221.1:0-1698 GCA_035632135.1 Bryobacterales bacterium | reverse complement strand
CATCCTCCCGCACCGCTCCGTGCAGCCGCCGTTTCCGCTCGATCGCATCCCGATCCCGCTCGACCTGAAAGGCTACCAGGGCGAGGCGCGACGCCTGGTCGTCTACGCCACGGTCGATGATCGCGGCGAAACCGAAAACGTCCACGTGATTCGCGGCGCCAGCGACGAGATCGATGCCGCCGCCGTGGCGACGCTCAAGCGCTGGGCGTTTCGTCCCGCCATGCGCGGCGACACGCCCGTAACCGTCCAGGCCCTGTTCGGCATCCCGCTCCAGTAATCGCCTCCTTCCCTGCCGTGGCCTGGCGCCGCAGCGTAGCCCCTCCACCCGGGCTTTCGGCGCTGTGCGACATCGAGGTGCGACATACCTGTTGGCATCCGGAAAACCTCGATTCCGAGCCGCGCGCGAAGCAAGCGGTCTTTCCGAAGGCGTCAAGGGTACGCTCGGGCGCTCGAGCACAATCACCCACGTCCAAGGTCGCCCGCTTTCTAGTCGCACACCCCGCCGTCGGCGCGTCCTTGCTTTCTGGGCCAGGGCGCAGTAGGATTGAACAGATCTTTGAAGGAGCCGATATCATGACCAGCCGCAAAATCAGCCGCCGCGACATTTTCCGCACCGGGGGACTCGCCGCCGCGGCCGGAGCTTTGGGCGGGGGCCGTGCAGCCTTGGCTGCGGCGGCGCCCCCGGCAAGACCTGCCACCAACCGCACCGCCAACATCTACACGCGCATCGGCGTGCGGCCGTTCATCAATTGCACCGCCACTTACACCATCAACGGCGGCACGCTCACGCTCGAAGACGTGAAAGAGGCCATGGATGAGGCCTCGCGTTACTCGGTCAACATCGACGAGCTGATGGAAAAAGCCGGCGAGCGGATCGCGCAACTTCTCCAGGTGGAAGCGGCGATGGTAAGCGCCGGGGCGGCCGCGGCGGCCACGCACGCCACCGCCGGCTGCATTGCGGGCGCCGATCCCGAAAAGATGCAGCAGTTGCCCGACCTCACCGGCCTGAAGAGCGAAGTGATCATGCCGAAGCAGTCGCGCAACGTGTACGATCACGCCATCCGCGCCGTGGGGGTGAAGATCATCGAGATCGACACGGCGGAGGATTTCCACGCGGCGCTCAGCAAGCGCACGGCAATGGTGGCCGTGCTCGGCGCGAACGAGGCCCGCGGCAAGATCCGGCTGGAGGAAATCGCCGAGGCGGCGCACAAAATGGGCGTGCCGGTGTTCGTGGATGGCGCGGCCGAGCTGCCCACGCCGCCCAATCCGTACCTGAAGCGCGGCGCGGACCTGGTGTGTTACAGCGGCGGCAAGATCATTCGCGGCCCGCAGTGCGCCGGCCTGCTGTTGGGGCGCAAGGACCTCATCCAGGCGGCTTGGGCCAACAGCTCGCCGCACCACTCGAACGGCCGCGCCTTGAAGGTCGGCAAGGAAGAAATCATGGGGATGCTGGCGGCCGTGGAATCGTGGGTTGGCAAGCGCGACATCCAGGCCGAGTACCGGATGTGGGAAGGCTGGTATGCCGACATGACCAAAACGCTGACGCGCCTGCCGGGTATTGAGACCAAGGTGCACCCGCCGGCCGGCGCCAGTCCGTTTCCGGTGCTGAGCGTGTCGTGGGACTCGCAGAAATACGGCATCAACTCGGGCGAGTTGAATGACCTGTTGCTGAGCGGCGAGCCGCGCGTCATGTCGCAC
>DASQHK010000220.1:0-4404 GCA_035632135.1 Bryobacterales bacterium | reverse complement strand
TGAGAAATCTGACATTGCGAATCTTGCCGGTTTTGGCGATGCTGACTGCGAGCGCGGTTCCGCCGGTGCGGGCGCAGTCGGACGTCACGCTCAGGGCCAGCGTGCCCTTCGAGTTTGTCGTTGGCAAGACCACTCTCCCGGCCGGCCAGTACGTGGTGAAGGAAATCCAGCCCAGGGCCTTGCTGATTCAATCCCTCGACGGCCGTGGAAGGGCCATCGTGCTGACCGATGCCGCGCAGGCCGGCAAGACGCAGCAGCAGCAGTCCAAGCTGATTTTCAATCACTATGGCAGCGAGTACTTCCTGTGGCAGATCTGGACGACCGGAGCCGACATCGGCCGTGAGTTGCCGCCCACCCGCGGCGAGCGCGAGGCGGCGCGCATGGCGGGGCATCGCGAGACTGCCGCCGTCTTCGCTCAGTAAGGCGCCCGCTCAGCCAGGCAGCCCTGGGCCGCAGCGGCTCGGGGTTGCCACGGCGGCGCTCCCCGCTTACTCCCGGATGAGCCGCGTGAATTGCTCGAGATCGGCGGCATTCACATCTGATACCGCCCAGTAATTCATACCCGATTGATTCCAGTGAATGAGATGATAGCCCTGCAGCGCGGCCACGCCCCCGCCGGTGGCCGATCCGCCGGCCACGGGCCAAATGAACAGATTGATGAAATGTTTCCGCCGCTGATAAACGAGCGCCGCCACCGGCCGGTTGTCCAGATAATCCAGACGGCCGCCGGCCAGCGGAAAGCCCTGGGCGGCGAGGTCCTTCACCGGCGGCGAGAAATCCAACTTGCCGTTGAACCACGGCTTGACGGTGTGCTGATCCGACGAGGGCACGTCCGTCAAGTGCGACGCCATCAGCGAGCGCACGTGGCTGGCCAGCACTTGCTGCGCCAGCAAATCTCCCGAGGACGGCCGGAACAGAACCGGCCGCAGCCCCACCGCCAGCGTCACCGCGGCAGCGATCGATGCCGCGGCGGTCAGCCAGCGCCGCCTGGCGGGCCAGCGAATCACGCGCGCCTGTGCCGTGCCCCCGGCTTCCCGTCGAACGGCCTGCTGCACGCGCTGGCGGAGATCCTGCGGCGCGCGAAAATAGAGAGAGCGGTCCCGGACCGCCGAGCGTAGCGCCTGCTGCCCCTCGTAGAGTTCCGCGCAGGTCGCACACTCGCGCAAATGCCGCTCGATCTCGACGTTGTGCATCAGGTCAAGCTCACCGTCGATGTAGCCGTGCACCAGTTCTCGCGTGTCCTGGCAGTTCACGGCTGCGACTCCTTGCCGGCCCGAGCGGCCAGGCCCGGCTGCAAACGAGTTCCGAGCGCCGCCTTCAGGGCCTCCCGCGCCCGCGCCAGCCGCGACATCACCGTGCCCGCGGGGATTCCCGCGATCTCAGCTATCTCTTTGTAAGACAAACCCTCCAGTTCCCGCAGCACCAAAGCCTCGCGCTGCACCGCCGGCAGCTCGTTGAGAGCCGCCCACAGCAGCCGGCTGTCAGCGCTCGCCACCAGCACCGCCTCCGGGCTCACGGCTTCGCCGCCTGTGCTGTGGATCTCTTCGTCGAAGGCCGTGGCCGCCTCGTGGCGCCGGTTGCGCTCGAGCCAGGTGTAGTAAGTGTTGCGGACGATTTTGAGCAGCCAGGCGCGGCCGTCCTCGCCGTGAAAGCCCTCGAAGAAATGGAAAGCCCGCAAGTAAGCCTCTTGGACGACATCTTCGGCGTCATGATCGTTGCGGGCCAGCCACCGGGCCAGGTTGTGAGCGGCGTCCAGGTGCGGCAGCACGGCCTGCTCAAAACGCGCGAGTTTGTCGGCTTCCGTCACACCTATAACCGGATTTTGGGTGGATTTATTCCAGCGTATCACGGAGCCGGCGACGAGCCGGCCGCGCCGCCTGAAGTGTTACAAGTGGGAACGGCGCGAGGCGGCAGCCCGCGCTCAGAGCGCTTCGCGCCGGCTTTGCCCTGCCGCCACGCGCGAAATGGCCCGCACCAGCTTGCGATACGGCACGCGGTCGAGCCCCTCAAACAGCAGCGCCTCTCCCTGCCGCCACGAACTGGTGTGCCAGCGCACCAGCAGCGCCAGATGCTCTGCCCGCTCGGCCGGCCCGCGCCGCCGAAACTCGCTGCCGGCGATCACTTCGCGCAGCTTCTGGTCGAGCGATAGTGGCTGGCCTTCTTCTACCGAAAAGCTCAGGCGCCGGCGCGATTGCAGGCAGCCCTGGTAAAGAAACCACAGCTCCACCGCGCTCGGCTCGACCGACGCCTGCACGATCACGCCGAAAAGCCGGTCGACGTCGCCGGCCAGCCCTTCGTTGAGCTTCACGGCCTCGACGGCTTTCTCCAGCTTTTTGTGCAGCCGCGCCGCCTGCTCGAACTCCTGCCCGGCGCTCGCCTGGTCGCGCTCCCCTTGCAGTTGCCGCACCAGCGACTCGCCCCGGGTCGAAAGAAACTCCACCACGCGGCCCACTTCGCCCCGGTATTGCTCGATCGTCACCGCCGCCTGGCACGGCCGCAGGCACATGTTCATCTCGCCGTAAATGCAGCCGGGATGGCCGGGATGAGGCTGCAGCTCTTCTTTGCAGCGCCGCATCTGGAACAGATCCAGGAACGCGTTCTCGAAGCGCTCCGCCGCCGCGCGCGTGGTGAAGGGGCCGAAGTAGAGCGACCGCCCGCCGCCGGCCCGGCGCGTGATATAGCAACGGGGGTAGGCATTGCTGAGATTTACCTTCAGAAACGGCGGCGGCCGCAGCTTCAGGAACTTGCGGTAGTCCTCCGGCCGGTGTCGCCGCGCCAGGCGGTACAGCTCCACCATCGATTCGAATGGCGAGCCGGTGGGGTGGTATTCCACGCGCGCGGCCACGCCGGCCAAGTTCAGCAGCCGTGACTGCTTTTCGGCCGGCCGCAGCAGCCGCAGCAGCCTCCGCCGCAGCAGAGCGGTCTTGCCGATATAGGGAGCGCCCTCGCGGGGCCAGATCAGGAAAACGCCGGGAGCATTGGGAACCGCGTCGAAATCAACCAGGCTCTCCGCCATCAGGCCTCGACGCGGGCTGCGGATGGCGGCAGGCCGAGATACACGTTGATGATCGAGAGCGCCGCCGGCGTGATTCCCGGAATGCGCCCCGCCTGGCCCAGCGTTAGCGGCCGCACTTTTTCCAGCTTCTCCACCACCTCGCGCGACAGCCCCGGCAGCCCCTCAAACGCGAAGCTCGCCGGAATCCGCCGGCTCTCCGCTTTCTTGAGCTGCTCGATGTGCCTTTGCTGCTGCGCCAGATACCCCTCGTATTTGATCTCGGTCTCGATGGCCTTGAGATCCAGCCGCGGGACGTCTTCCCCCAAATGCCGGCGCAACACCGGCTCCAGGCTTTCGATGGTCACCTCCGGCCGCTTCAGAAGCTGCGCCAGCGTGGCGCTCTCGCCCGCCGGGCGGTGGGACGCCAGAAACTGACGGGCGCGCGCCATTCGCTCCTGCTTGGCGCAGAACTTCTGCCACGTCTCATCAGCAATCAGCCCCGCCCGCCGCCCGATGGGCGTCAGCCGCTGGTCAGCATTATCAATACGCAGTTGCAGGCGGAACTCCGCCCGCGAGGTGAACATCCGGTAAGGCTCGCTGGTCCCCTTGTTGATCAGGTCGTCGATCAGAATGCCGGTGTAGCCCTGCGTGCGGTCCAGGATCACCGGGGCGAGCGCCTTGATCGCGCAGCCGGCGCTGATGCCGGCCATAATGCCCTGGCAGGCCGCTTCTTCATAGCCCGAAGTCCCGTTGATCTGCCCCGCCAGAAACAGCCGCTGGATTTTCTTGACCTCCAGCGTGGGGGCAAGCTCGGTGGCGTCCACCGAGTCGTACTCGATCGCGTAGCCGGGGCGGATCATCTCGGCTTTTTCGAGCCCCGCGACCGAGCGCACCATCGCCGCTTGCACGTCAATCGGCATGCTGGTGGACATCCCGTTCACGTAGATCTCATTGGTATCCAGTCCCTCCGGCTCGAGGAAAATCTGGTGCCGCAGCTTATCCGGGAACTTGACGATCTTGTCTTCAATCGACGGGCAGTAGCGCGGCCCCACGCCGGCAATCTGCCCGCTGTAGAGCGGCGAGCGGTGCAGGTTCTCGCGCAGCACGCGATGCGTCTCTTCGCTGGTGAAGGCGATGTGGCACACCACCTGCTCCCGCTCGATCTTTTCGGTGCGAAAGGAAAACGGCGTCGGCTGCGGATCGCCCCGCTGCACGTCGAACCGCTCCCACTCAATCGAGCGAGCGTCCAGCCGCGGCGGCGTTCCCGTCTTCAGCCGCCCGCAGCGCAGGCCCAGGTTCCGCAGCTTCTCGCCCAGCATCACCGCAGGCGGCTCGCCGCTGCGCCCCGCCGGATAGGTGTTCTCGCCGCAGTGAATCAGGCCGTTGAGGAACGTGCCGGTCGTAATAAT
>DASQHK010000219.1:0-3603 GCA_035632135.1 Bryobacterales bacterium | reverse complement strand
TGCTTTCACGCTGGTCACGCTGGTCATCTCGATTGTGACCGCCATGCCCCCGCCCAGCGGCGCTGCCCAATCCGTCGGCAAAGGATACGGCGAGATCTTCGCCCGCCCGGTGTTCTACATCCTCGCCCTGCAGCTATTCCTCTATGTCGGCATCGAAGTCGGCACCGAAACCTGGCTGGTGAAGTACCTGATCGGGAAGTGGGGCGAAGAGTCCGCCCGGGTCGCCACCAATATTCTTTCTTTCGGCTTTGCCGCCGGACTGCTCGTCGGCCGCGTGGTAGTGTCACGCATCTTCGCCGCCGTCGCTGAGTGGAAGGTCACCTTCGGCTTCAGCCTGGCCATGGCCGTGACCACTTACGGCATGTTGCAGGTTGATTCCCAGCTCGCGGTGATCATCGTGGTCTTCTGCGCCGGCCTGGCCTGCGCCCCGATGTTCCCGACCCTTCTCGCCATGGTCGGCAACGCCTTCACGCAGAACGCCGCCCAGGCCCTCGGCACGGTCATCACCATCGGCTGGTTCGGCTTCCTGGTGATTCCGCCGCTGGTGGGCAAGTTGGGCGGGGCCAATCTGGGCAAAGGGCTGCTGCTGCTGCCCGCTTGCGCCATAGCCATTGCGCTTTCACACCTTGGATTGGGCCGCCAGCATCGCGCCGAACTCGCCGCCGCGCAGTAACGGCCGGCCGCGCACTGCTACAATATTCCTACGCGGTGGGAGCAATCCCGCCGCGCCTCAAGCAGCCACTTCACCGACCAGGAGAGTCCATGCCCAAGAAGATCGACCCGCTAAATCGAAAAAAGTACAACGCCGTTACCACCGCTCTCTGCGTGACCGATATCAAGGCCGCCGTGAGCTTCTATCAAAAGGCGTTCGGCTTCCAGAAGCGCGACCTCAGCAAGGGGCCGGATGGCAAGCTGATGCACGCCGAGCTGACCCTGCGCGGCGCGACGCTCATGCTTTCGCCCGAAATGCCCGGCTGGGGCAAGAGCGCCAAAACGATGGGCGGCTCCCCGGCGACCCTCTACCTCTACGTGGAGAACGCGGACAAGGTGTTTGCCAAGGTGGCCAAAATGGGCGTCACGATCAAGATGCCCGTGATGGACATGTTCTGGGGCGATCGCTGCGGAACGGTGATTGACCCGGACGGCTACCAGTGGTCCATCGCCACGCACATCGCTGAGCCCACGCCGAAGGAAATGATGAAGAAAATGAAGGAGCAGATGGCTCACATGAAGCCGCCTGAAGGCGCCGCCACCGGAGCGTGACCGTGCGGGTGCGCCTCGCCTTCGACCGCACCGGCGCCGAGGTGGCGCTGCCCGACCATTGGCGCGCCACCGTGCTCGAGGCGCGCTTTGCCGGAGCGGCCGCCTCCGCCGATGCGGCGCTGGCCCAGGCCCTGGCGCACCCCGTCGCTTCGCGGGCGCTCGTCGATCTCGCCCGCGGCAAATCGAGCGCGGCGATTTCCGTTTGCGACATCACCCGCCCCGCCCCCAACCGCCTCGTTCTGCCGCATGTCACCGCGGCTCTCGAGCAGGCCGGCCTCCCTCGCGGCCGCATCCGCATCCTGATCGCCACCGGCCTGCATCGCCAGGCTACGCCGGCCGAGCTGCAGGAAATCGTCGGCCCGGAGATGCTCGCCCGCTACCAGACCGATTCCCACAACGCCCGCCTCGAAGATTCGCATGTCCACCTCGGCCGCACCGCCGGCGGCACCGAGGTGCTCATCGACCGCCGCTTCCTCGAGGCCGATCTCCACGTCACGCTCGGTTTCATCGAGCCGCACCTCATGCTTGGCTTCTCCGGCGGCCGCAAGCTCATCGCTCCCGGCCTCGCCGCCGAGCGCACCATCAAGCGCCTCCACAGCCCGCTGTTCATGCGCGATCCGCGCGCCGTCGAGGGCGGCTTCCCCGATAACCCCCTCCACTGCGAGCTGCTCGAGATCGCCCGCCTGGCCCGCCACGATTTCATCGTCGACGTCGCCCTCACCCGCGACCGCCGCATCGCCCGCGTCTTTGCCGGCCATCCCGAGGCCGCGCACGCCGCCGGCGTCGAGTTCGTCCGCCAGTCCACCCTCGCTCCCGTCGAGGAGCCCGCCGACGCTGTGATCACCACCGGCGGCGGCTACCCCCTCGATCTCACCTATTACCAAGCCATAAAGGGCGTCACCGCCGCCTCCCACGTCCTCCAGCCCGGCGGTAAGCTCCTGCTCGTCGCCGCCTGCCGCGAGGGCGTCGGCAGCGCCGAGTTCACCCGCATCGTCCGCAGCTTCCCCGATTGGAAAGCCTGCCTCGACGCGCTCGGCGAGCAGCCCGTCGTCATCGACCAGTGGCAGCTCGAGAAACTCGCCCTGGTCGCCCGCCGCGCCGAAATCCTGTGGTGCGTGCCCGGCGTCCCCGCCGCGGACCGCCGCCATCTGTGGGGCCCGACCTTCGACGATCCGCAAAGCGCCGTCGATTGCCTCGCCGCCAGCCTCCCGCAGGGCGCCCGCGTCGCCGTCATTCCCGAAGGCCCCTATGTCTTTTCACAACTGGCCGAAGTCAGCGCAGTAGCGTAGATCCGCGACAAGCTGGTCTTCGCCCTCGGCGAGCGCACCGGCGACATCTGGATGGCCGAATGGAAGCCGTAGCAGAGGCACGCCGGCAACTACCGCGCTCTGGGAAGGTCGGAGAGAGAAAAGACCGGAACTTTCAGAAACTTCTTCGGCTTAGGTGGCTTGCGAATCACGCGGTCGATCGCCTGGGAGACGCTGGCGGCCAGCCACACCTGCCCGCACTGTACGCACACCAGGGCTGGAACATGGTCGAAGCGGTAGAGCCGCTGCCCCCACGCTTGGGTGTGGGCGATGGACCTCTTCACGAGCGCGCCACCGCACTCCGCACACTGTTGTCTCCCCTTCACAAGAAATTACTCGACAGAATCGTCGAAAAAGATGAACGCTCCCAACACCAGAATATCGCGGCCTGCAAGGTTTTTCTGCCGCGCCTGTCCCGCGCCGCCCGGAACTGATTGAGTAGAAAAGGCAAATTTCTTTCGCCCCACGGTGACCGGCTCTTCTTAGGATCCCGCTCCCGCCCCCTTCGCTCGCGGTCCGGCGAGGGAGAATACGGGCACCTTCACGTACCGCCGCGGCTCGGGCTGCGTGCGAATGATCTGGTCGATTCGCTGCGAAACCTCCGCCGAGAGCCACACGTGCCCGCACTGCCTGCACACCCGCGCGGGGACATCTTCAAAACGGTATAGCTCGTCGCCCCACGGCTGGGTGTGCGTAATGACCTTCTCCTCCAGGGCGCCTCCGCACTCCGCGCATTTGTTCTTGCGCTGCACGATTAACCTTTCCTTCGTGTCCATGGATCCACCCACTTGCTCGCATCATACCAATAGACGGTGATGATGTAGGCGCTCGCGCCGTCGTAAGCGCAGGCTACGTAGAGCGGCGCGCTCCGCACTTCCGCCATGAACAGCGCTTTCGGAAAGGGCTTGGCGCCCAAGTCACGTTCGATGACGTCTCCGCTTTCCACGACGCGCTTCACGTCGAGATCCGAGACTTTCCGCCGGCCCATCCGTCCTTTGGCGTGAAGGCTCATCCAGTAGCGATTTTCGGCGAC
>DASQHK010000218.1:0-2810 GCA_035632135.1 Bryobacterales bacterium | reverse complement strand
CGAATGCTGGGGAAGTCTTTGGCGAGGGCATCTTCGAAGCCTTTTTCGCGCTCGAGAGTGGAGGCGCTGCCGGGCATGTTCATGAGCATGGCGATGCCGCCCTTGCCGCCGAGGATGGAGCCGACGCGCTCGGCGGCCATTCGCCCCCCGCCGTAGTTGTTGGTGGCGACGAAGGAGACGTACTGATCGGTGTCGATGGCGGAATCGAAGATGGTGACGGGGATGCCTTCGCGCGCGGCGCGCTCGACCACGCCTACCAGCGCCCGGCGGTCGGTGGGCGCCAGCACGATACCGCTGACGCGGCCGTTGAACATCGACTCGGCGATCTGGACCTGGCGGGCGAACTCGGTTTCCATGGACGGGCCGTTCCAGCGGATGTCGGCGCCGAATTCGCGGCCGGCGGCGACGGCGCCGGCGTGAACGGTCTGCCAGAAAATGTGGGCCTGGCCCTTGGGCACCACGCCGATGATGAGCTTGCCGTGGCGCGCGCAGCCGCCGAGCGAAGCGAGAATGACGATGAGAAGGACGGCGGCGAGCCGGGCGCGCTTTTTCATCAGCAACGGTTATAACATGAGACATGACCCGGCGAAATTTCTGTGTGGCTGCGGCGGCGTCGCCGTTGGGGGTGCTGGGACCGCGGGCGCTTGCGGCGCAAGACGCGACACGGATGAAGGTTACCAGTATTGATACGATCTATTGGAAGAGCCAGCAGGCGGCGCCGTGGTGGCCGCACTGGATCTGGGTGCGGGTGCACACCGACTCGGGACTCGACGGCATTGGCGAGACCTACCCGCGCAACGAGGTCGAGGCCGCGATGGTGCATTCCGTGGCGGCGCGGATGCTGGCGGGGCGCGACCCGCGCGATATCGACCGCATCTGGGCCGATTTCTACCGCACGTTCGATTACCAGATCTCCGGCGGCACGGAGATGCGCGTGCTGAGCGCCATCAACCTGGCGCTGTGGGACCTGCTCGGCAAGTCGCTCCACACGCCGGTTTACCGGCTCATCGGCGGCAAATCGAACCCTCGCGTGCGTCTTTATAATACCTGCTTCCCCTACAAGTACGATTTCAACAAAGAGCCGGAGAAGATCATGCGCGAGCTGATCGAGACGCGCGGCATTCACGCGATCAAGATCTGGCCGTTCGACGGCGCGGCGGCGCGCAACCAGCACCAGTTCATCACGCCGGCAGACATCGAAGAAGCGCTGGCTCCGGTGCGCAAGCTGCGGGACGCCTTCGGGGAAAAGATCGAAATCCTGATGGAGTTTCACAGCAACTGGAACCTGACCTCGGCCATCCGCATCGCGCGGGCGCTCGAGCCTTACAAGCCGATGTGGCTGGAGGACATGCTGTTGCCGGGCAACTTCGAGCAATACCGGCAGCTCGCGGAGGCGACCGCGCTGCCGCTCACCATCAGCGAGCGCATGGCGGGGCGGATGGAATTTCTGCGGATGCTCGAAGCGCGGGCGGCGAAATACGTGATGTTTGACGTGTGCTGGTGCGGCGGGCTGAGCGAAGCGCGCAAGATCGCCACCATGGCCGAGGCGTTCCAGTTGCCGGTGGCGCCGCACACGGCCGGCGGGCCGCTGCTGTTTTATGCTTCGACGCATCTCTCGACCGCGTCGACGAATTTGTGGATCCAGGAAAGCTGCCAGCGGTTCTACGAGCGGGACTGGCCGAAGATGCTCATCGATCCGATCGCGCCGAAGGACGGATACATCGAGGTTCCGGAGCTGCCGGGGTTCGGGATGGAGATCAAGCCGGAGGTGTGGGAGCACCCGGCGGCGGTGCGGCAGACGACGAAGCTGTAAGCGCCGCGGCGGCCCAGTGGTGCCACAATAAGGTGCTATGCCCGATCCAGTGATTCTCATTGCCAACGGAGATTTGCGGCTTTCGGCCAACCAGCGGTGCTGGCCGACGCAGCAACGCGTGGAAGAAGCAGTGATGGCGGCGGTGCGGCGGGAGGGGCGCGAGATCCGGCGCGGCCATCCGCTGGATGCGGCCAAGGGCCACGGCTTCATCGACTCGCAGCACTATGGAATGGAGGTGTTCCGGCAGCTTCCGCCGCGCGCGCCGCTCATCGTGGTGGAAGCGGTGTGGCAATACAGCCACCACCTGCTGCACGGACTCGGCACGCACCAGGGGCCGATTTTGACGGTGGCGAACTGGAGCGGCGAATGGCCGGGGCTGGTGGGGCTGCTGAACCTGAACGGATCGCTCACCAAGGCGGGCGTGCGCTACAGCTCGCTGTGGAGCCAGGATTTCAACGACGAGTTTTTCCTTGGGGGCCTGCG
This sequence comes from Bryobacterales bacterium, assembly GCA_035632135.1. GTDB lineage: Bacteria > Acidobacteriota > Terriglobia > Bryobacterales > JACQDG01 > DASQHK01. The sequence continues at coordinate 514 of DASQHK010000218.1, read as the reverse complement.
GCGATGGCTGCGGGGCGAGGCGGTGAAGCACGATACGAGCCACGCGCGCAGGCTGCGCGACGTGAAGCTGCCGGCGCGCGCGGAAAAAACGGGTGGCGAGATTGCGCGGCGCCTCCAGCGCGAGAAGGCGATCCTCGGCGTGTTCGACGAGGGCTGCATGGGCATGTACAACGCCATCATCCCCGACGAGCTGCTGCATCCGACCGGCGTTTTCAAAGAGCGGCTGAGCCAATCGGCGCTCTACGCAGCGATGCAACGCGTTCCGGAGGTCGAGGCGCGCGAGGTGCGGGCGTGGCTCTATCGGAAGGGGATGCGGTTCGTGACCGGGCCGAACCCGGAGACCGACCTTACCTATGAGCAGTTGCTGGAGCAGTGCCGGATGTATGTCGCGGCGCTGCGGATCGCCGATGAGTTTGGCTGCGATGCGATCGGGATTCAGTACCAGCAGGGATTGAAGGACCTGTGCCCGGCGTCAGATCTGGCCGAGGGGCTGCTGAACAACGTGGACCGGCCG
>DASQHK010000217.1:0-3269 GCA_035632135.1 Bryobacterales bacterium | reverse complement strand
CGCCTCGCCACGGTCGAGGAGGTGGCGCAGACAGCGCTGTTCCTGGCCGCCGACGCCACGGCGCTGACCGGCGAGGCCATCCTGGTGGACGGCGGCGTCTATCAACTGGGGCGGTCGCGATGAGGAATCTGCTCGGGTGGGTCCTCGCGGCAGCGCTGGCGGCCACGCCGGCCGGGCCCTCCATCGACTCGGCGGTCGAGCGGCTGAGCGCCGAGCGGATGCGCGCCGATATCACGTTCCTCTCCTCCAAGCCCCTGGCGGGACGGCTCTCGGCGCGGCCCGGCGACGATGCGGCGGCCCAGTTTCTCGCCGCGGAACTGCGCAAGGCCGGCGTGCCGCCGGTCGCAGGCAGCTATTTCCAAACGATTCCGCTCACCGAGTTTGAGGTCGATGGCGAGCGCTCGTCGCTCGGCTGGACGGCGCAACTGGCGCGCGGCGCGGCCGAGGCCGAGCGAACCTTTCCACCGGCGGGCAATTTCGTGTGCCGCTTTCCGGAGTCGGCGCGCATCACCGCCGGCGTGGTGTTCGCCGGCTACGGGATCACCGCGCCCGAGCTCGACTACGACGATTATGCGGGCGTGGACGTGCGCGGCAAATGGGCGCTGGTGCTGGCGGGCGAGCCGCAGCGGGAGCAGGCGGACAGCATCTTCAACGGGCGCGGCGACACCATCCACGCCGGCAGCCGTGTGAAGCCGCTCGAGGCGGAGAAGCACGGCGCCATCGGCCTATTGCTCATAGGCGGCAGAATGGGGTCGCTCGTGCGCGCCGACTCGGGCGGCGAGGTGCGGGCCCATTTGCCGGCCCAGGCGCTGGCCGCGTCGCGGTTCCGGATCCCGGTGGTGACGCTGTCGGTGGCGGCCGGCGAAGAGCTGCTGCAGGCGGCGGGAAAAGACCGCGCCGGCCTCGCGCAGCAGATCGACGCGGCGCTCAAACCGCAGTCGTTCGAGATGCGGGGCGTGAAGGTGACGCTCGACCATCGCGTGGTGCGCGCGCAGCCGGCGGTCTCGGCGAATGTCCTCGGATGGATCGAGGGCAGCGATCCGGCGCTCAAGAGCGAGACGGTGATTCTGTGCGGCCACCACGATCACTTGGGCTCCGTGCCGGAAGGCTATTTCCCCGGCGCCAACGACAACGCCAGCGGCGCGGCGGCGGTGGTGGAGCTGGCGCGGGCGTTCGCCGCCTCGGGCCTCCAGCCGCGGCGGTCGATTCTGTTCATCGTGTTTGGCTCGGAGGAGGAAGGCCTGCTCGGCTCGTTCCACTACGTCGAGCACCCCCTCCGGCCGCTCGAGAAGACCGTGGCGGTGGTGAACCTGGACATGATCGGGCAAAATGAGACGCCCAGCCTCCAGACCGAGGGCCGCTGGCACGTGCCCAAAGATACTAGTAATGCCGTCGATCCAATCGGCACGCACTACGCGCCGGACCTGCGGAAGCTGATCGAGGCGGCGAACGAGCGCGTCGGGCTGAAGCTCGATTTTCGTCTCGACGCCGATCACTCGCTCGACGTTTTCCAGCGCTGCGACCACTACCCGTTCGCGCTCGAGCGCATCCCGGCGGTGTGGCTGTTCGGCGGGTTCCATCCCGAGTATCACCAGACGACCGACACGGTGGACCGGCTGAATTTTCCGAAAATGCTCAAGATCACCAAGCTCGCCATGCGCCTGGCCTGGGAACTCGCCAACGGCAGCGGGCGGCCCCAGTGGCTGGCCAAGCCGGGGCCGGTGAAGGACACGGCATGACGAACGCCAACGAGCGAGCATGCCCGCAGCAGGCGCCTGGTTTTCCGGCTCGGCGCTCTCCGGGCGCGGAGCAGACGGCGGCGGAGGGAGCGTTATGAAGGTCGGAAAGAAGCGGCGCGATGTATTGGTGATGCTCGGCATGGGGATGTTCGCGGCGGCCGGTGCGAAAGCCGGCGCCATGGTGCCCGACGATGTCCGCGGAGCGGCCAAGGCGAAGCTCCAGCGCGAACAGTTTGGCGATCTGCGCATTTACTTTGACGGCCCGACGGGGCAATTGAAGGCGCTCCAGGCCGGCAGCCTCGAGCTGAAGCCGGGCATGTCGCCGCATCCGCCGCACCAGCACCCGGAGGAAGAGATCATGCTCATCACCGCGGGCGAGGGTGAGATCGTGCTCGATGGAAAGACCACGCGCGTCGCGCCGGGCTCCATGATGTATTGCGCCGCCGGCCACACGCACGGCGTCACCAACACGGGCCAGACGCCGATGATGTTTTACTTCTACAAATGGATCGCGAAATAAGGAGGATTCACCCTATGCAAAAAAGCAGTCGTCGCAGTTTCTTCAAGAAGGCCGGAGCGGTAGCGCCGGTGGTGGCATTGGGCGCGGCGGGAGCGCGCCGGGCCGCGGCGCAGGCGTCGCAGCCGTTGCCGCTGGTGAAGAAAGTTCACCACCGGGGCGGCCGGCAGCCGAAGGAGACGCCGCTGTTCAGTGGCGCGGTTTCCTACGGCAACCTGCTGTTCATTGCCGGCGTCGGAGCGCACTTCGAGGGCGACATCAAGTCGCACACCAAGCACGTGCTCGACCAGATCGAAGAGAGCCTGAAAAACGCCGGCTCATCGATGGAGAAAGTGCTGCAAGCGCGCGTGTTCCTCAACGACCTGAAGGACTACCAGGGGATGAACGAGGTGTTCCGGGGACGCTTCGGGCCGGAGCCGCCGGTGCGGACCACGATCGCCGCGGCGGGCGGTATCCCCGGCAACTCGCTGGTGGAGATCGACGTAATTGCTTATATCTAGCCGCGGCCCGCGGTGGCTGCTGCTGTTAGCGCTGGGCGCGTCTCTCGGGCGGGCGCAGTCCCTGCAAGCGCTCGCCACGCTCGATGGCGCGTCGGGCTACGAGCGGCCGGTGCTCGAGTATGTGCGCAAGGCCGTGGGCGGGAAGCAGCAGGTGGATAACACCGGCTCGCTCACGGCCACCTTTGGAAATGGCTCGCCCCACACTTTACTGATCGCCGGCCTCGATGAGCCGGGCTATGTGGTTTCCGCCATCACGCCGGACGGCTATCTGCGCGTGCACCGGCTCTTCGCCACGGCTCCGCATCATGACTTCGACAGCTTTTTCCTGGCCCAGCCGGTGCATGTAACTACCGCCGCCGGCAAGATGGTCAACGGCGTGGTCGCTGCGCTGTCGGTGCACCTGCAGCCGGATCGCGCGGCCACCGTTCCGCGCGCCGACCACCCCGAGCAGATGTACATCGACATCGGCGCTCGTTCCGAGGCCGAAGCGCGCGCGGCGGGCGTCGATCTGCT
>DASQHK010000216.1:0-5298 GCA_035632135.1 Bryobacterales bacterium | reverse complement strand
ACGGCCGAGATGATGCGTTTCGCTCCCGAGTACGTGGCCGAGCCTGCGAAAGCCATCTACCGCATCTACCGCGACACGCGCTTCAGCAAGGACAAGACGCCGTATAAGACGCACATCGCCGCCATCTTTCCGCGGCGCGGTATGGAAAAGCATGGCGGCGCGGGTTTGTACGTCAGCGTGGCGCCGAAGGAAATCGAGCTGGCGGGCGGCGTCTACATGCCCAGCCCGGAGGCGCTGCTCTCGATCCGCACGCACCTGGCAGAGCATTACGCAGAATTCCGCAAGATCATCGCGTCGCGCAAGCTCCGGGCGCTGATGGGCGAATTGCAGGGCGAGCGGCTGTCGCGCGTCCCCAAGGGTTTCTGCAGCACCCACCCCGCGGCCGATCTGCTGCGCCACCGCCAGTGGCTCTACTGGGTGATGCTCGACCCGGCCCTGGCCGCGTCGCCCAAACTCCTTGCGGAAATCCGCAAGCGCTTCGAAGTCATGATGCCGTTCCTGGAATTCCTAAACAAGCCGGTCATAAAGGCACGAAAGCCGCTCGTATTCGCTCGTTGACACGGCGGTTACACCGCATGCTCCGCATGGCGGCTCGGTCAACTCTCGCGTTTACCCGGCCGGCCGTTGTTCCGGGCCTGCTCACACCGACACCGGACAGGCACAAATGTCCGTGCCACCATGGGCGACGACAAACCGAGCCGCCATGCGCAGCATGCGGAGTTCTTCCTGTAGCGCATGACCACGCCCGCAGTTGGCGGGGGCTTGCGGCTTTTTGCCGCGAACCAACCACGAACGCACAGGCACGAATGCCTGTGCCACCATTGGCGACGACAACCGAGCCGCCATGCATAGCATGCGGTTGCACAATCTCTTAGTGCGGCGATAATAGTCAGGAACACCCCAATGGAGTTCGTCGAGCAGCTCAAATCCTCCATCGACATCGTGCAAGTCGTCGGCGAGTACGTCCGGCTGCGAAAAGCGGGGCCGCGCTATGTGGGCCTGTGCCCGTTCCACAGCGAGAAAACGCCTTCGTTCTCGGTGCACGCCGCGCACCAGTTCTATAAGTGCTTCGGCTGCGGCGTAGGCGGCGACGTGCTCAAGTTCGTCATGGAAATCGAGCGGCTCAGCTTCTACGAAGCTCTCAAGCTGCTGGCGGAAAAGCACGGCATCCCCATGCCGCGCCGCTCCGAATACTCCGACCCCGAAACCCGGCTGCGGGCAGCCCTCTACCAGATGCACGAGCTGGCTCAGGAATCCTTCCGCGCCAACCTGGAAGCCGCCGCTGGAACCCAGACGCGCGAATATCTGGAGCGGCGGGGCGTGGCCCCGGCGGTTGCCGCGGAATTCGGGCTGGGATATGCCGAGCGCTCAGGGCAGGGTCTCGTTCGCCTGTTCGAGAGGCACAACTTTACCGCCGAGCAGATGGAAAAGTCCGGCCTGGTGCTGCAGCGCGAGGACGGCAGTTTCTTCGACCGCTTCCGCCATCGCCTGATGTTCCCCATCCACAACGAATCGGGCAAAATCATCGGTTTTGGCGGCCGCGCGCTCGACCCCAACGAGCAAGCGAAGTATCTGAACTCCTCTGACACCGCGATATATCACAAGAAGTACGTGCTCTACAACCTGCATCGCGCCAAGCAGGGCGTCCGCAAGCTGGATCGGGTCGTGCTGGTCGAAGGCTACATGGACGTGATCGGCGTCTACGCCTCCGGTGTGCAGGAAGTGGTGGCGAGCTGCGGCACTGCGCTCAGCTCGGAGCAAGTGCAAACCATGAAGCGCCACTCCGACAAGATCGTCGTGAACTTCGATCCCGATGCCGCCGGCGCCAGCGCCGCTGAGCGCTCCATCAACCTGCTGCTCGACGAGGGCATGCACGTGCGCATCGCCGAGCTGGATGGCGGCCTCGACCCCGACGAGTACTGCAAGCAACGCGGCGCCGAGGCATATGTGGCAAAACTCAACACTGCCAGGAATTATTTTTACTGGCTGGCCGAGCGGGCGCGCGCGAAGTTCGACATGCGCACGGCCGAGGGCCGCGTGGCCGGATTTCAGTTTCTGCTGCCGGCGATCCAGCGCCTCTCCGACAAGCTCGAGCGGCTAGCAGTGGTCAACGATGTCGCTGCGTACTTGGGAGTGGACGCCTCGCCGGTGCTGGAAAATTTCCGCAGAGCGGCGTCGGAGCGGCGCGAGAAAAAGGTCGCTGCGGTCGCCGAGCCTGTGCGGGCGGTCGAGCGCATCCTGTTAAACCTGCTTCTCGTCAATGCGGAAGCCCGCGCGGAGCTTCTGCCGCGCCTCGAAGCCATGCCCGGCGTCGAGCGGTTCTCCACGCGCCGGATCTTCGAGGCGCTGTTCGCACTCCAGGCAGCGGGCGGCCCAGTTACCTTCGCCGAACTGGATGCGCGTCTCGAAGAAAGCGACCGGGCCCTGTTAGCTTCGGCCGTACTGGCCGATGAAACAAATGGGGAGGTCTTATCACTAGAACAGGGGGAGGCTTGCCTGCGAACCCTGGAGAGCGCGCAGCGCGACGCCGAGCGAGCGGCATTGAAAGTGCGTGTGCGCCAGGCCGAGCGCGACGGAAATATTGCCGAAGCCTTGCGCCTCAGCGCCGAGCTCGGGCAAATTGACCGAAGTTAACTTTTTTCGCAGGGACGAGGCGATTTGACTGCATGGCGCGTTGTACAATGTTGAAGATTGGTTTCAGGGCAACGCGGAGCTCGGGGGCTCCCTGTGGCAGTTGAGGAAAAATACGATCGTCTCGCTCGGCTCATGACCCTGGGCAAGGAAAAGGGCTACGTGCTGTACGACGAGGTCAGTGAGCTTCTGCCCACCGACCTCAACGGCGGCTCGGAGTTGGATGACCTGCTGGCCGGTCTCGATGTCGCCGGCATCGAAATCCTCGAAGAGCCGAAGCTCGACGCCAAGATCGAAGAAGCGGACGAGCTCCTCGATCTGGACCTGCTGGCCGCGGGCGCCGGCGACAAGACCAACGATCCCGTCCGCATGTATCTGCGCGAGATGGGCGCAGTTCCGCTGCTCACCCGGGAAGGGGAAGTCGAGATCGCCAAGCGCATCGAGCGCGGGCAGAACACCGTGCTCAAGGCGCTCTCGCGCTCGCCGCTCATCATCCAGAAAATCATCGGCATGGGCGAAGAGGTGGAACGCGGCGCGCTGTCGGTGCGCGACCTGATCCAGATTTCCGATCCGCTCATCACCGACGAGACTCTCGAAGAGAAAAGGCGCGAATTTCTGGCCGCCACCGAAGAGATCGTCAAGCTCTACAGAAAGGTGCAGCAGGGCCGGCAGAAACTGCTGGCCGTGCCCCGTGGCATCAAGCCCAAGCAGCATCGCCGCTTGCGGTGGGAGCTGGGCCGCCTCACGGTCAAGATCGGCCGGCAGGCGCGCGCCATCAAGTTCCAGAGCCTCATCCTGCGCCATCTGATCGACTGCATCCGCTGCGCCGTCGAAGAAGTGAAGCCGGTGGAGCGCGAGCTGGCCCGCATTCAGAGAAGGCTGGAGCTGATGCCCAGCCTCCCGGCCTCCGCCGCGCGCGCCAACGGATTCAAGGAGCTGCGCCGCGAGCAGCGCGGCCAACTGCAGCACATGCAGCAGCTCGAAGAAGTGTACGGCGCCTCCGCCACCGAGCTGCGCCGCACCTACCTGATCATCACCAAAGCCGATCAGCAGGCCGAGGCCGCCAAGAAGGAATTGATCGAAGCCAACCTGCGCCTCGTCGTCTCCATCGCCAAGCGCTATACCAACCGTGGGCTGCAGTTCCTCGATCTGATCCAGGAGGGCAACATCGGCCTCATGAAGGCTGTGGACAAATTCGAGTACCGGCGCGGCTACAAGTTTTCGACCTATGCCACCTGGTGGGTGCGGCAGGCCATTACCCGAGCCATCGCCGACCAGGCGCGCACCATCCGCATCCCGGTGCACATGATCGAAACCATCAACAAGCTGATCCGCACCTCTCGACAGCTCATCCAGGAGCTGGGCCGTGAGCCTACCAACGAAGAGCTGGCCGAGCGCATGGAGCTGCCGGTCTCAAAAGTGCGCAAGGTGCTGCGCATCGCGCAGGAGCCCATCTCGCTCGAAACCCCCATCGGCGAAGAAGACGAATCGCACCTGGGCGATTTCATCATCGACCGCTCGGGCATCTCGCCGTCGGAGGCGGTGATCAACCTCAATCTCCGCGAGCAGACCGCACAAGTCTTGAAGACCCTCACACCACGCGAGGAAAAGATCATCAAGATGCGGTTTGGTCTGGAAGACGGCAGCGAGCACACGCTCGAAGAAGTCGGCCAGAATTTCGCCGTCACCCGCGAGCGCATCCGCCAGATCGAAGCCAAAGCGCTGCGCAAGCTGCGCCACCCCAGCCGCAGCCACCGCTTGCGCACGTTTTTGCAAGAGGGCTTGCGAGAAGCCTAGTCAAGGGCTTCACCCTTGCGCACCGACGCGGCGACTGGCACCTGGCACCTGAGCCCTAAGTCGCCGCGTCCCCGCGTCCCCGTGTCGCCGCGTCGGTTCCTCTCTGTGCCTCTGCGGTAAATATGCGCTCAATCCACCTCTCCACCAGCGGCCCGGCTTTTGACGGAAATCTGTGGCCGCCCTCGAGCATGTGGAACTCCACGTCGTCCGCGCGAACGCGCAGGCGCTCCGCGTAGCGCTCCGTCACCGCCGGCGGATAGTATTCATCCTCCTGGCGCGCGATGTGCAACAGCGCAGCCGAGACTCTTCCATACTGCCCGTCTTCCCAGTTCTTCGGGACGCCGCCGCAGATGCCGATGACGCCGCGAACCGCAAGGGGGTGCGTCGCCGCGAAGCGGTAATTCAACCCCACCGGCTGGGAGAAGCCGACCAGCAGCCTTCGCTCGGGCGGAATCGAGAATTGCCGGCCCACCTCGTCGAGCACGTGGAGCAGCATCTCGTGGTGCAGCCTCACTGAGGAATCCGAATGCTTGGGCGTGATCCAGCAATAGCCCACATCGCTCGACTTCTGCGAGAGAAAGAACTGGCTGGGCGCCTGCAGCGAGGCGATGGCGCGCCGCGGCCCCAGTAGATGTTCCGTGAGCCGCAGCATCACTTCCGGATTCGAGCCGAAGCCGTGCAGCGCCGCCACCAGCAGCGTCGATCGGCCGATATCCGGCGGCGCGTGCAGCAGATAATGGCAATCCAGCCGCGTGCTGAATGTCCGTTGCTCCACCGCTTCTAAAGCCATCCTCAGAGTTGTACCATGAACAGGCCGGAGGCCTCTTCCATCATGAGCAAAAGTGCGCTGATCACCGGAGCATCGTCGGG
>DASQHK010000215.1:0-2426 GCA_035632135.1 Bryobacterales bacterium | reverse complement strand
CGGCCAGTCGATCGTCAAAGCCTTCGGCATGGAGGCGTTCGAGATCGGCCGCTTCCGCCACAGCGCGGCGCGCATGTTCCGGCGCAACCTGCGCTACGTGCGGCAGCAGGCGCTGGCCTCGCCGATCATCGAGATGTTCGGAGCGATCACCATCGTCGGCCTGCTCACCTATGCCCGCATCCAGATCAAAGCCGGCGCCATGACCGCCGGCCAGTTCACCAGCTTCGTCATCGCCCTGCTGATGATGTACGAGCCGGTGAAGCGGCTCAATGGTATTCATAATATCTTCCAGCAGGCCCTGGGCGCTTCGCAGAAGGTCTTCGAGCACCTGGCCGTGGAGCAGGAAGTGAAAGAAAAGCCGGGCGCGCCGGCGCTCCGGCCGTTCTCGAAAGCAATCGAGTTTGACAACGTCAGCTTCCGCTATCCCGACGCGCGCGACGGCCTGGTGCTCGAGAGCATCAGCCTGCGGGTGAACGCCGGCGAAGTGGTGGCGCTGGTGGGACACAGCGGCGCCGGGAAGACGACGATCGTCAGCCTGCTGCCGCGCTTCTTCGATCCGACCGGGGGGCGTATTCTGATCGACGGCCAGGACCTCCGCGACGTCACCATCCGCAGCCTGCGCGAGCAGATCGGCATGGTGACGCAGGAAACGTTTCTGTTCGACGACACGGCGGCCAATAACATTTCTTATGGCCGGCCCGACCTGCCGCGCCGGCTGATCGAGGAGGCCGCGCGGACGGCGCTGGCGGCCGATTTCATCGCCGAGCTGCCCCAGGGCTACGACACCAGAATCGGCGAGCGCGGCCAGCGCCTCAGCGGCGGCCAGCGCCAGCGCATCGCCATCGCCCGCGCGATCTTGAAAAACGCGCCGATCCTGATCCTCGACGAAGCCACCTCGCACCTCGACACGGAATCAGAGATGCTGGTGCAGCGGGCGCTCGCCAACCTGATCGAAGGCCGCACCGTGATCGTCATCGCCCACCGGCTCTCGACCATCCGGCGCGCCGACAAGATTGTGGTGATCGAAGGCGGCCGCATCGCCGAAATCGGCAAGCACGAAACGCTGCTCGCCAACGGCGGCCCCTATCGCCGCCTGCACGAGCTGCAATTCCAGCAATGAAGATGCGAGCAGATGGGCCAGGGCTTTCTTCTGCGTTCATCTGTGTTCATCTGTGGTTCCATTGGTTCTTGAAGAATGCCGCGTAGCATGACCGGATTTGCCCGCGTCCAGACCGAGACGCCGGAGTTCTCGCTGACGGTGAGCGTCAAGAGCGTGAACCACCGGTATCTCGACGTGCAGATGCGGCTGCCGGCGGAGCTGGAGGCCTTCGAGATGGCCGCCCGCCAGGCCGTCAAGAAGAAGGTCGCGCGCGGCTACCTGCAACTGACCGCCGGCGTCGAGATGCGCGCCCCGGCGCCGCTGCGGATCAAGCGGCACATTGTGGAGGGCTACCTGGACGCCTATCGGGAAATGGCGCGCGAGCACGGCATCACCGCCGAGCCGGACCTGAGCGGCCTGTTTCGCCTGCCCGGAATCGTGACCTTCGGCGAGCCGGACCCGGAGCGGAACGCCGGCCTCGAAAAGGCGCTGTTCGAGACGCTCGAAGCTGCGCTCGACGAACTCGGCCGGGCGCGCGAGCGCGAGGCGGCGGGAATCGTGGAGGAAATGGAACGGCGTTCGCGCTCCATCGACGATGCCCTGGGACGCATCGAGCTGCTTCGCGACGGCTTGACGGAGCGGCTTACCGAGCGGCTCAACCAGAGGCTCGCGGAGCTGCTCCAGGGCGCATCGCTCGACCCGCAAAGAATCCTGCAGGAGGCCGCGCTGCTCGCGGACCGCAGCGACATCAGCGAAGAAATCCAGCGGCTGCGCGCGCACAACGAGCAGCTTCGGGCCGTGATCGGCCCCTCCTCGGGCGGCGAAGTGGGCAAGAAACTCGATTTCCTGCTCCAGGAAATGAACCGCGAGGCGAACACGATCGTTTCCAAAACCGCCGGCAGCGGCGAATCCGGCCTCGCGATTACCGATCTCGGCCTGAAGCTGAAAGCCGAAATCGAGAAGATCCGCGAGCAGGCGATGAATCTGGAATGAAAGAGCCGCCGATGAACGCCGGCAAACGCCGATCACAAAGAGGTTTCGTCTGTGCCCATCGGCGGGGACGCCCGCGGGGCCCGGCGCCTTCGTTTTGTTTTTTCTGATTATGGTCTTCATCATTTCCGCCCCGTCGGGCTCGGGCAAATCGACGCTGGTGAAGATGCTGCTGGCTTCCCTCGAGGGCCTCGACTTTTCCATCTCCTACACCACCCGCGCGCCGCGCGGAGGCGAGAAGGATGGCGCGGAGTATCACTTTGTAACCCGCGAGCAGTTCGTGGCCATGCGCGGCCGCGGCGAGCTGCTGGAGTGGGCCGAGGTTTTCGGCAATTTT
>DASQHK010000214.1:0-9343 GCA_035632135.1 Bryobacterales bacterium | reverse complement strand
CGGCATTCAATGGGCGACGCCCAGCGGCTGGAAGCCGGAAGGGTCGCGGCCCATGCGCGCCGCTACCTATGCAATCCCCGCGGCGCGCGGCGACAAAGAAGCAGGCGAATGCGGCGTCTATTATTTCGGCCCCGGCCAGGGCGGCGGTGTCGCCGCCAACGTCACGCGCTGGGTCGGCCAGTTCGAGCAACCCGGCGGCAAATCGTCTGCGGAGGCGGCCCAGGTGCGCAAGCGAACCATCGGTGGGGTGACCGTGACGACCATCGACGTCTCCGGCACCTACCTGTTCTCGCCGACGCCGATGTCGCCCGACAAGATCCCCAAGCCCGACTACCGGCTGCTGGGGGCCATCGTCGAGGCGCCGCAGGGTTTGGTGTTTTTCAAGTTCACCGGCCCGGCGAAGACCGTCGCCGCCAACGCCGGCGCGTTTCAGGAAATGTTGCGATCACTGCGGAAGTGAGCCGGGCCCAACTTCGGGGGCGAACTCGATGCGGTCGGCGGCCTGGCCGACCTTGCGCACGACGCGGAGCTGGAAGGTCGCCCGATCGTGCACGAAAATGTTGGCGTTTCGCATCGTGCCGGCGGCGACCTCATCCCACCCTTGCGCCAAATTCGCCCGCAGGGCGCTATCGACGAACAGCACATCCGCGTCGCGGCACCCCGCCGCCAGATCAGCGGCCTCGCCTGAAAAGATCCAAACGGCGTGCCCGATATAGGACAGCCCCATCAGCAGCCCGAGGATGGGAATCGCCCGGCTGGCGGCCTGGAATGCCTGCGGCGTCGCATCGCCCGCCGGGCCCGGCAGAGCCGGCAGGAAGTCGGTCCGTGCGATCACGGCGATGTTGCGCGGCGTCGCCGGCGAGATCATCTGCTCCATGTTGCGGACCTGGGCTTGGGGCATGGATCCCGCCGGCGGGCAAACCAGGGCCAGCAGCGCGTGGCCCGGCTGTACCAGAACCAGCCGGCGGGGATTTCCAGTGCCGGCCTGCCGCCGCACGCCGGTAAAGACCGCCTCGCTGTTGGGCGCCGCCTCGCCGCCGGCCACTAGAATTTCACCGCCGGCGCCTGGCGGGCATTCTCGTTCGCCCGAAAATAGGCCTCCTCGCGCTGGAAGCCCGACATTCCCGCCACGATGTTGTTGGGAAAGAGCTGGATGTTGGTGTTGTAAGCCTGGACGACTTCGTTGTACTTGCGCCGCTCCACCGCGATGCGATTTTCCGTGCCGGCCAGCTCGTCTTGCAGGCGCAGAAAGTTTTCGTTCGATTTCAGTTGCGGGTAGTTTTCCACTACCACCAGCAAGCGCCCCAGCGCTCCGCTCAACTGGTCGTTGGCGGCGATGCGGTCGGAGGGCGTCCTGGCTCCGGCCATGGCGGCGCGCGCTTTGGCGATGTCATCAAACACGGTGCGCTCCTGGGTGGCAAAGCCCTTCACGGTCTCGACCAGGTTGGGGATCAGATCGGCGCGACGCTGCAGAGCCGTGTCCACCTGCGCCCAGGCGTTCTTGATGGCCTCGCGCTGCGCCACCATTTCGTTGCGCCGCGTGACATAGGAGGAGCCGAGCGCCAGCACGAGCAGCAGCAGCACCGCCAGGGAAATGCCGAAAATTTTCACGTGGCCTCCTCGATGCCGGTGTGGCGGCGGAGCGATGTGCGGCGCGCCCCCCCTGCCTGACCTTAGTATAACCGACGGGCCGGGCAGCGCCCCGCGCCGCGGCTGCCGCCTTCGGAAAGACCGCTTGCTTCGCGCGCGGCTCTGCACCGGGGTTTTCCGGATGCCCGCGAGTATGTCGCGCCCGCCTTGGTCGCCGCACTACCTAGTGCGAGTAGGTTTGCTCCGCCTCGCCCAGCGAGCGGTGCAGGTTGGCGCTGGCGAGGTTGCGGTTGAAGCGGGCACGAATCGCGTTTTCTTCGGCGCGCGCGACGCGGTCCTGCGCATTGACCACCTCGGTATTATCAGTGATGCCGGCCTGGAACCGCTCCTCGGCCAGCTCCAGCTCCTCCTTGGCCAGCCCGATGGCGTCTTCGGCCACGCCAAGCTCGCGCCGCGCCGCGTCCACGCCCGCCATCGCCGCGAGCAGGTCGGTCTCCACCTGTGTGCGCGCGATCGTCAGGCCGGCCCGCGCTTCTTCCAGGCGCCCTTCGAGTTCCCGGACCTCGCCGCTGATCCGGTGGCCGGTGAACACCGGCACGCTCACCACGCCGGCGATGCGATAGACGTCCAGGTTCTGCGCGAGCGAGATGCCGCTCTGGCCGAAGTTGCCCTGAAGCTGCACGGTTGGCAGCCTCTCGGCCCGCACACTGGCCAGGCTCAGCTCGGCCGCCCGCACCGCCTGCGCCGCGGCGCGCAAATCGCGGCGGTTCTGTTCGGCGCGGGCGAGGGCCTGGCCGGCGTCGAGCGCGCCCGCTTCATAGGCAGTGCTGATATCCGCCAGCTCGAACCGCGAAGAAACTTTGGCCTGGAGCAGCGCGGCGAGCTGGAGCTTGGCGACGGTAACGCTATTCTCGGCCTCGATGGCGGCCTGGCGCAGGTTATCCACCTGCTGCCGCGACCGCTTCACGTCCACGGCGTTGGCCACGCCGGCGTTGTAACGGTCGAGCGTGATCTGATCCAGCCGCTCGGCGGTCTTCACTTCTGCGGCGAGCGCCGCCGTCTGCGCCTCGTTGCGCAGCGCCTGCGCGTAAGCGGCGACCACGCTCAGCACGACCAGCTCGCGCGCGTCGGCGTACTGGCTGCGCGAGGCGTCGAGGCGCAGCTTGCCCGCCCGGCTGTTGTAAAGCAGGGGGAGATTCAGCAGGTTTTGCGACACCGCGCCCCGGCCGTCGAAGGTCTGAAACGGTCCGACCCGCGCCGGCAGGAACGGGATCTGGATGCCCTGCGCCCGGAGGTTGATGGTCTGGTAGCTCTCAGTAATGCCAAGCGAGACCTGCGGGTAGAGGCTGGAGGCCGCCTGTGTGGAGCGCCCCTCCGCCTGCGCCAGTTGCGCCTGCGCCGCGAGCAGCACGGCGCTCCGGCCCAGCGCCATCTGCACGGCTTGCGGCAGAGTGAGCCGCGCCGGCAGCTCGGGCCGCTCATCAGCGGCCGCCGCGGCCGCTGCCGGGGCCGCGAGCGCCACGCGCGGCAGCGCGGCTATCCCCGCCCACAGCGACCGCGAGCGTATCCCGCCGCCTCGCTGCGCCGTTTCGGCGCGAGCCTCCCCCGTTGAAGCCATCTGCGCTCCGTCGCGCAGTGGCAATCCCGCTCCGGGCTCGCCGGCCCACGCCGCCCACACGCATCCCCATAACAGAAGAAACGCCATCTGAGTTTTGGTCATGATTTTCGGGCTTTCGGCGGCTTTCCAGGAAAACCGCTATGCGAGAAATTTGCGGCGGATCAAGTCGAGGGCCAGTTGGCTCGCCTGCCAGCGAATGCGGTCCCGCTCGCCGACAAACTGGCGCTCCTTGACGGAGCAGCCGCCGGCGTCGGCCAGCGCGAGGTACACGAGTCCGACGGGCTTGGGCCCCGCCTGCCCGCCGCCGCTATCGGGCGTGGGACCGGCCACCCCGGTGATGGCCACCGCCAGCGTGCTCCCGGCCGCCCGGCGCGCGCCCTGCGCCATTTCCCTCGCCGCCTCCGCGCTCACCGCGCCCTGCGCCTCGAGCGTCGCGGCGCTGACGCCGAGCCACTCCGCCTTCACGCGGTTGCTGTAGGTGACCCAGCCGCCGACAAAGTATTTCGAGCTGCCCGGCACCGACGTGATGCGCTCGGCCAGCAGCCCGCCGGTGCAGCTCTCGGCCGCCGCCAGCGTAGCGCCACGCTCGCCCAGCAGCCTTCCAACCACCTCTTCGAGCGATTCGCCCTGGCGCGAATAGATCCGGTCGCCGAGCACGGCTTCCACCTGCCGCGCCAGCTCCTCCACCACCACGCGCGCCTCGGAGTCGCTCGATCCATGTCCCCGAAAGTGCACCTGGATGTCGCTCGGCGCGGCCAGAATGGTTGTGACCGGGTTGGTGTAGCGCGTGTAAATGGGCGCGATGAGCTGGTCGACGTCCGACTCCGGCATGCCGGCGATGCGCAGCACGCGCGTAAAGATGTGCTGCGGCGGCACGACGTCCCGCAGCCGCGGCAGGCACTGCTTCTCAAACATCGCTTTCAGTTCGTTGGGAGGGCCGGGCAGAAGGATCAGAACGCCGGCCTGGTCCCGGTACCACTGTCCGGGCGCGGTACCGCGATCGTTGGGCAGAATTTCGGCGCCGTCGAGAATGTAGGCCTGGCGGCGATTGATGGGGGCCATGGCGCGACGCAGCGATTGGAAGCGAGCTTCAATCGCCTCCAGCACCTCCTGGTGAAACACCAGCTCGCGGCCGCACGCGGACGCCACCGCATCGCGCGTCACGTCGTCTTCAGTGGGGCCGAGGCCGCCCGAAAGAATGACGATCTCCGCGCGCGCCCGCGCCTGCTGAATGGCCAGCGCCAGCCGGGCGCGGTCGTCTCCCACGATGGCCTTGCCGGCCACCTCCACGCCGATCTCATTCAGCTTTTGCGTCAGGTATAGCGAATTGGTATCGACGCGCTGGGGGGTGAGCAGCTCCGAGCCAATAGCCAGAATTTCCGCAGTCATTGACCGTTGCCGGATTGACAATCGCCGATTGACGATTGTCTCAACCCCGGCGCCAATCTTCAATCGTCAGCAGGGGTCAGGCGGGCAGGTTTACGCGGTAGAGAGCGTTGTTGGTGGCCACCACCGCCGTCTGCGCGGAGGCGAAAGCCAGACCCACAATGCCCGGCCCGGAAAGAACCGGCTCCGGCTTCCCGCCGGCGCCGAAACGCCAAATGCCTTTTCGGCCGCCGAGCGAGGCCGCCACATACAGCCGCCCCTGCGCATCGAAAGCCATTCCCTGCGGGCGGCCCAGCCCGCGGTAGAACACCGACACTTCGCCGGTGCGCGAGATCCGGTAAATGCTGTCGAAGCTCGAGGTGGTCGGCCCGCTGACGAACAGATTGTGTTCGGGGCCCATGGCGAGATGATACGCCGAGATGGACGGCTCGAGCGTGGCGAACACGAAAATCTGCCGCGTCGGCGTCACGCTGGGGGCGATCTTGAAAATCGTTCCGCTGCGGTCGCCCACGAACAGGTTGCCATCCTCGTCGAGAGCGAGCCCCGTGGCGACGCCCATGCCTTCCGCATAAATGCTCATCTTGCCGCTCGCCGCCACCTGGTAGATCGTGCCGTCCAGGCGGCTCGAAACCAGCAGCATCCCTTCGCGGTCCAGAGCCAGCCCGGTGGCGTTCATCACCTCTTTGACGAACGGCTTCACCTCGTAATTCAGATCGATCTTGTAAACCGACACGGCCGCCTTTTGGCCGCGCGGGGCACTGAAGGTGGTGTAGATGTTGCCGTGCATGTCGATCACCGGGTTGGCGACCGGATTCAGGTTCTCAGCGATCGGAAAGCCCACGTTGCAGGAGTAGGGCGCGCTCGACGCGTCGCGGTTTTCGATCACCAGCTCACCCACGGTGGCGCCTTCCGGCACGCGCACCACCATGAAGTCGTCGCCGCCGATGACCAGTGGGGCCTCCACCTCGCCGAAACGCACCCGCGGCCGCTCCTCCCCGTTGGCGCGAAACCGGCTGCCCTGGATCACAAACTCGCCGCCCGCAATCGCCGCTCCTGGCTTTACGCTCGAAATCTGCGGCCGCTGCCCGCTTTCTCTGCGCAAAACACCCATACGCCGTCTTCTAACTCGTGGCTCCTCTAAAAGTGTAACCGCCGCAGCAGGAGGAGCACAATGGCTCCATAAACGCCGGCCACCAGATCGTCGGCCACCACGCCCCAGCCGCCCGGAAAGCGCTCCGCCGCTCGCGCCGGGAACGGCTTCCAGATATCAAAGATACGAAAGGCCGCGAATCCGGCCAGCCAGTATCGCCAGTCCAGGCCCGGCGCCGCCGCCAGCGTCACCCACTGGCCCAGCACCTCGTCGACGACCACGCGCTGCGGATCGTCCGACTGCCAGTATTGGCAGGCGCGTCCTGCCGCCCACACCGCCGGCCCGAAAAGCGCCAGCGCCGCGGCGGCGAGCGCGAGGGGCGGCCAGCCGGCAGGGCCCACCAGCAGCCAGGCGACCACCATCCCGCCGAGCGAGCCGGCCGTGCCGGGGCCTTTGGGAAAGTAACCGCAGCCGCCCCAGGTGGCGAGCCAGATCGCGGCCGGCGTCCGCTCGCTAGCCGGCATCGTCGTCGGGCTCCCTTTCGGCGGGGTGCTCGGCCGCCGAAGGGTCTTTCCGGAGGGGCGTCGAGATCACATACTTTTCCGATGCCCAATTGCCCAGGTCGATCAGCTTGCACCGCTCGCTGCAAAAGGGAAAGTAGGGCTCGCTTTCCTCCACCGCGCGCTTACAGGTCGGGCACTTCCGTTTCACTGGAGAACTCGCAACAATTGCGCCGCCGGGCGCGGCCGGCTTTCCCGCTCCCCCAGCAGCGTTCCGATCAAATCGTAGTCGCGTGACTCGGTGATCCGCACTCGCCCAAACATTCCCGGCTGGGGCGGCGGACCCTCGAAGTCGTTGATGTAGGTCTTACCGTCGATCTCGGCGGCCTGCCCCGCCAGGCGTCCTTCCCAGAGCAGATCCGTCTCGCGCGACGGACCTTCCACAAGGATCGGAAGCGTCTGGCCGACGCGCGCGCGCCCCCGCGCCCGCGAAATCCTGCGCTGCACGGCCAGCAGCTTTCGCTTGCGATGGTAAATCGTGCGGGCGTCGACTTTGCCGTCGAGGCGCCAGCTCGCGCTGGTGGCTTCGTCGGAGTAGGAGAACACGCCGAGGTGATCGAACTGCGCGGCCTCGACGAATTGACACAGCTCATCGAAATCCTGCGCTGTTTCCCCCGGGAAGCCGGCGATCATGCTCGTGCGCAGGGCCACGCCGGGGATGGCGCGCCGCATCCGCTCCAGCAGCTTCAGGAAAATGTCACCGGAGCCGCCGCGCTTCATGCGCCGCAGCACGCGCGCGCTCGCATGCTGCAGCGGCACGTCGATGTACTTGCACAGCGCCTCGTGCGCGGCGATGGTATCGAGCAGCCGCCCGGTCACCTTGTTCGGATACACGTACAGCACCCGAATCCAGCCGGCATTGTCGAGCTTCGCCAGCCGCTCGAGAAGAAACGCCAGCCCGTCTTTCATTCCGTAGTCTTCGCCGAAGCAGGTGGTGTCCTGGCCGATCAGGGTGATCTCGCTGACCCCCTCCTCGAACAGGCGGCGCGCTTCCGCCACCACGCTTTCCCAGCGCCGGCTGCGAAACCGGCCGCGAAATTGCGGAATCACGCAGAACGAGCAAGGATGGTCACAGCCTTCCGCGATCTTGATGTACGCCATGTGCGGCGGCGTCGCCCGCACGCGCGGCGTCAGCTCATGGTAGAGGTACGGCTCGGCAAACGCCGGCTCCGCCGGGGCAGGGAAGCCGTCCGCCGCGCTCTGCTCGCACAGTTCGACGATGCGCGCGATGTCATTGGTGCCGATCACCGCGTCCACTTCCGGAATCTCGCGCCGGATCTCGTCGCGGTAGCGCTCCACCAGGCAGCCGGCCACGATCAGCTTGCGCGCCCGGCCGGTTTTCTTGTGCGTGGCCATCTCCAGAATCGTGTTGACCGATTCCTGCTGCGCCGGCTGAATAAAGCTGCACGTGTTGACCACCAGCACGTCGGCCTCCGAGGCCCGCGGCGTCAGCTCGTGGCCGCGCGCGGCGACCAGACCCATCATCACTTCGCTGTCCACGAGATTCTTCGGACAACCCAGGCTGACAAAACCGATTTTCATTTGGAAACGAGCCGCCGGGGAGAACACGAACAGCCGGCCGGAAGCTTCATTTTAACACGGCGGCGAGGCAGGCCCGGCTGAGGCAGGCGTACTTTGCCACGGCTCGCGGGGGGCGCGGCGCCCGCCGGCGGGTGTAGAATAGTCGCAACCAGGATTGGAAACGGGGGCTGCTGCATGTCGCTCGCGCTGAAGACAGGGCTGCTGGCCCTGGGCCTCGTATGGAGCCAGGAGTTCGGGGCCGGGCAGGCCGCCCTGGAGTCCGCGGCTCCACGGGCGGAGGCTCCGGTCCGGCCGCTGATCTATCAGGGGCGTCCCCTGAGAGTCCCGCTCACCTGCCGTGCCGAAGGCTTCGAAGCGGCGGGCATCGAGTGCTCGGACGACGAACCCTGCCGCATATTTCTGGAGCTGAACGCGGTGGATGCGATCGGTCCCAAAATCTTTCTGGTCGGCGATCTGCACACCTCCTCGGCGACGGTGTACTCGCTGGCGCTCGCGAGCAACGACGCCGGCACAACCTGGAAAGAGCCCCTCGCGCGGCTGCCGGCTGCGGGATTCGAGGCTATGCAATTTATCAACGACCAGCAGGGATGGATCGTGGTCCAGCCGCAGGAGCAGTTCCCAGCCGATCCGTATCTGCTGGCAACCACCGACGGCGGCGCTCATTGGGAGAAGTTGCTCATCTGGAGCGAGCAGGGGCGAGGCGGAGTGCTGCAGCAGTTTTATTTCGAAAGCAAGGATCACGGTTTTGTCCTGATCGATCGCTCGCAGACCGGGTCGGTGAGCGACCGCTACGAGCTTTACGAGACCATGACCGGAGGCTCGTCGTGGATGCTGAAGGAGACCGGGTCGAAGCCGATCACGACGAAGTGGCCGGCGCGTCAGAATCCGGACTGGAGAATCCGCGAGGATGCGAAGCTGAAGACGCTAGAACTTGAGCGGCGGGTGAGCAGCTTCTGGAAGCGTATGGCGAATTTTCGGACTGAGGTTGGCATCTGCAAAGCGCTCGAAGCGGGCCCGAAGGGCCCTGAGAGCGCCCCCGAAACCGCGCCGCCGCCGACGGAGGCGACTCCGACTGGCGCCGCCGCGACGGCTCCTACGGGCGCCTCGCCGCCGGCCGCTCCGGCAGACGCGCCGAAAGCCAAACCGGCTGCGCCGCCGACCCTGAAGCGGCCCTCCGAGCGGCCGGACGCGGCTGCGCCAAATCGGTGAAACTGGGCGCTCGGGCAAGCCGTCCCGTAAGCAGGAGGGGCTGTGAGAGCGTTGCAGACAACAGTAGCGGGCCTGCTCATCGTGATCGTATGCCTACTGGTAATCATACGGCGCCTGACGGAGCGCGTGAGCATGGCGCACATTGCTATGGCCCCACAGGCGTTGCCGGCGGCTGTCCCGCCGCCCGCCGCGGCGGAGCAAGCGGCTCCGGCCGCGCCCGCCGTCGCGCCGGAAAAGCCCTCCCCCGCCGGCCTCCGGAAGCACGTCGCGAAGCCGCGCCGCGCGTCCGCGTCGGCCGAAGCAATCGGGCCGGCTGACACCGCTGCGCCGACTGTGAGCGAACCTGCC
>DASQHK010000213.1:0-7220 GCA_035632135.1 Bryobacterales bacterium | reverse complement strand
TCCGGCGTCTCTTCGTGCTTGAAATACAGGAACACGTCCTTGCCATCGCCCAGCAGGCGCTCCGCTTTGGCGGCGATGGCCTTCCGATCTTCCGGCGTGTACTCCGGCTTGCGCAGGCGCGCGTAAACGAAGCCGGCCGTGATGACTTCCGGCACTTCAAACTTCTCGGACTCCGCCAGACAGAGTGACGCATGGTGCTTTTCGAGAAGCCGGTAGACCGGGTCCGCGAGCCAGGAGGCGTGGCGGAACTCGAAGGCGTAACGCAGATCACCCGGCAGCGGCGCCAGGAAGTCAGAGAGCAGCGCGACATCGGCGCGCAAGCCGGGCGGAAGCTGGAACAGAATCGGGCCGAGGCGGCGGGTGGCGCGCAGTGGATCGACGGAGCGGAGAAAAATCTCGGTGAACTCGCCGGCGTCTTTCAGGCGCTGGATGTGGGTGATGCGCTGGTGGGCCTTCACCGCGAACAGAAAGCCGGGCTGGGTTTGCGCCACCCAGCTTTCGAGCGTGCTCGCCGCGGCGAGGCGGCGGAAGGTATAGTTGATCTCTACGCTGTTCAGGCGGGTCGCGTAATACTCGAGAAACTTCTTGGACGGCTGCTTGTCGGGATAAAACGCCGGCTTCCACTGCGGATAGGCGAAGCCGGAAGTGCCGGCAAACAGTTGAGGCATGCTGCCCATCTTAGCGCTTCAGCTGGAACTGAAGCCGCGAGCGGCTGGGTTCGGGATGTGACTCTGCCGCCCCCAGGCGGCCGGCGGCGAACAGTCTCTGATCCATGCGGGTGAGGCGGCGCTCCATCTCGCGCGTAAGCACCGGGCGGTGAGGGATGGTGACCAGATACTCGGGAATGGCCCAAAGGTCTTCTTCGGCCGTCATCCAGTGTATGGGATCGAAACGGGCGAGGCTGATGGGCCGGGAATAGGCGCGCAGCGTCTTCTCGCCCTTGGGGTTGTAGTAATGCTCGAAGTACGACATGACCACCTCGCGCAGCGTGCGGTAGACAGGCTCGCGGAAGCGCAGGCCGGAGTAGTTGGACTTGGCGATGGCGCCCCAGTGCGCGCGCTGGCGGAAGACCGCGACGACGTGGTCGTCATCGCGGATGGCCTCGAGATCGACGACGAGTGGAGGGAAGCCTTGCATGCGCAGCGCCGCGGCAGCGAAGATGGCGCCCTCGATGCATTGGGCTTCGCCATGGCGCAGCACCTGGCGGGGCGAGCGGCAGGTGTCCCCTTCGCGCTCCGTGTTGTAGCCCAGCTCCTCGTCGAGAAAGCGCTGGATCTTCGAGGGGCTCGAGAGCCGCGAGAAGACAACCATCTCTCGCGCGCTGAATCCGTCCAAGCTCACGTTCTTGTTGCTGCGCACCGGCCCTAGGCCCCAGGAGCGCGCAAATGGCCCGGCGCGGCGAGGTCACGGGTGACGAAGGTCTTGGACATGCGGTCGTGCCAGGTCAGGCTTTCCTCATCGGCGAAGGCCCATAGATAGCCCAGGCCGAGCGCGGCCGCGCTGAGCAGCAGGCCGACGGCGCGCACAAACCGCTGCGGGGCCTGGGGCGGGCAGCCTTCGTAATCGAGGACGCACAAGCCCATCCACTGCAGGCCGGGAGTCTCACCGCCGTAGAAAGTGTAAACAAAAAAATAGAAGGCGACGAGCGAGGCGGCGGCCAGAGCCGTGGCCCCGCCGGCTTTATGGTTAAAGTACAGGGCGCCGCCGAGCAAATGAAACGTCCCCAGAAAAACGCCGATGCCGATCAGGGCGACAGCGAGATCAAGCCCCGCAGCCACGCCGCGCAGCAGCAGTGGCGCGACCGGATTGGGGCAGACAATCTCGCGGAGGAAGGAATCTTCATCCGCGGCGGGCGCAGGGCCCGCAGCGCGCGCCGCAGGCTCCATGCCTGGCGAGGCCGGATGCAGATCGCGCCTCGCTCCCGCCGGCCCAGCCGCAAGCTCAGCGCTGCCGGACTCTTCGTGACCAGGCCGGCGCGCCGAGCGAGCGCCCTCGCGACCTGCCGGGGATTCGAGTGGCGGCAACCGGCGCGGTGGCGGAGAGCGTCGCGGAGGAGGCGCGGCGGGCTCCGGCGGCTCGACGATCAGCGGCTCGATCCGCGCCGCGGCGAAATCCTCGAAGGGCACAACTTTTCGTCCCAGATCGGGTTGAGGAACCTCGTCGGATGTGTCCTGCGGCTCGGACGCCTCCGGAAGCGGGCCATCTGCAAACAAACCCTGCTGGCGGGCGCGCTTGTGGCGGAACTGCTCGAGGCGCTCGGCCACTTCGTGCTTCCACTCGGGGGCCAGAGCCGCGGCCGCCCCGCTTCCCGATGAGGTCGCGATGGCAGGCGGCGGAGGCGCGGCGGCCGGCGGTGGCGGAGCGGGAGGCTCCGTCAACAGACTCGACATGGGGCGATCCAGGCGGCGGCCGCAATGCGGGCAGCGGTGGTCGCCGCGCTCGATGTTCTTGTAGCCGCAAGCGGGGCAGCTCATCCGGGTATCTGGCCGGCAGGGCCGGGCCTCTTGTTAACCGTCGGTTGCGGGCTTGTTTTGCCGCGTGCTACGTTCAAAATCTCCTCTCTCTATGACGTCTCGCAGCCAATTTTTTTGTGTTCTCATTCTACGTATCACACTGGCTGCGCTTTGTCACCATCTTTGTGCGGCAAGCTCGCCGCCGCAGCCGGGCGACCGGCTGCTCGCCACCATCCAGGCGGCGCAGGCGGCGGTCGAGCAGCCGCTGGGCCGCGAAGACGTCATCTGGCAGGCCGACTCGCAATCCACCGACGGGCGCGTGTGGCGCTATCTGCGCGGACACGTCGAGATCCACAAGGAGCAGATGATTCTGACCGCCAACGAGGTCGATTACAACGAGCAGACTCACGACGCCTACGCCCGCGGCAACGTGCATTTTGTCAATCCCCTCCGCAAGGAAGACATCTACGCCGCGCGCTTCGATTACAACCTGGACAGCGAGATCGGCATGTTTTACCAGGTGCATGGGAAGGTCAGCTCGGCGACCCAGGGCAACCCGTTCGTGCTCCACACCAGCGAGCCTTTCTATTTTCAGGGCGAGACGGCGCAAAAGATCCAGGACCACTACATCGTCTACCACGGCTTCATCACCGACTGCAAAGTGCCGCACCCGTGGTGGACGCTGGGGACGCCGCGAGCGACCATCGTGCCCGGCAGCTACGCGCTGATGCGGAGGGCTGTGTTCCGGCTGCGGAAGATCCCGCTGTTCTACGCCCCTGTGTATTACAAGTCCCTCGAGCGTCTGCCGCGGCAAAGCGGATTTCTCACGCCCAACATCGGCAACAGCTCGAGCCGCGGCCGCGTGCTGGGAGAGTCGTTCTTCTGGGCCATCAGCCGCAGTTTCGACCTTACGCTGGACGGGATGTATTACAGCGCGCGCGGACCGGCGGAGCAAATCATCGGCCGCGGCCGGCCCAACGACAAGTCGCACTTCGACGCTTACTTCTTCGCGGTGCAGGACCGCGGCATCGGACCCACCCGCCACAAGCAGGGCGGCCAGATGTTTTCGCTCAGCGGGCGGACGGAGCTGCCGTGGGGCTTTCACGGCGCGGTGAACGTGAACTACCTCAGCTCGCTTGAGTTCCGCCTGGCCTTCACCGAAACATTGAACGAGGCGATCTTTTCCGAAGCGCACTCGGTGGCCTTCGCCACCAAGAGCTTCTCCACTTTTTTCATCGACGCGGCGCTGGTCCGCACCGAGAACTTCTTCACCACCCAGCCGAGCGACCACATCGTGATCCGCAAGCTGCCCAGTCTGGAATTCAACAGCCGCGAGCACGAATTGCTGTCAGGGCCGCTGCCGGTTTGGTTCTCGCTCGACTCGGCCGCCGATTTCCTCGACCGCGGGCAGCCCAATTTTCACGTCCACCTTTCCGAGCGCTTTGATTTGTTTCCGCGGGTGTCAACCGGCTTCTCTTGGAAAGGATTTCATTTCACGCCGACCTTCGGCCTGCACGAGACACATTACGGCGAACAGCAGACCCCCAGCGGGACCGTGCTCGACCGGAACCTGCTTCGCTCGGCGCAGGAGGTTTCGCTCGAGCTCGTGCCGCCCTCGCTCGAGCGGATCTTCAACGGGCCGAAGCTGCTGGGTGACAAGCTCAAGCACGTCATCGAGCCCAAGATTACCTATCGCTACGTCACCGGCGTTGACAACTTCAACCAGGTCATCCGCTTCGACGAGCGCGACTTGCTCACCGACACCAATGAGGTCGAGTTTTCCCTCATCAACCGGCTCTACAGCAAGCGTGAATCGAGCGGAGAAGTTCGCGAGATTCTGGACGTCGAGGTGCGCCAGTGGCGGTACTTTGACCCGACCTTCGGCGGCGCGCTCGTTCCTGGCCAGCGCAACGTGTTTCTCTCGACCGTGGACCTGACGCCGTTCGCCTTCGCCGACACGCTGCGGTCTTATTCACCGATCGTGAGCGTTATCCGCGTGCAACCGCGCTGGAACTACACCGTCGAGTGGCGCAACGATTACGACCCGCTGCGGGGCAAATTCGTGGACAGCGGCATCAGCGCCGACGCCACGGTGAAGAATTTCGGCTTCTCGCTGGGGCACTTCGTGGTGCGGTCGGACCCGCTGCTCACCCCGCCCAGCAATCAGTTGCGCTGGATGGTGCGCTACGGCGCGATGAACAAGCGCGGCTGGAACACCGGCTTTAACATCGTTTACGACTACCGCCAGCGGGCCATCCAGTACGCCAATTCCCAGGTTACTTATAATACCGACTGCTGCGGATTCAGCGTGGAGTTCCGGCGGTTCGCGCTCGGCTCGACGCGCAACGACAACCAGTTCCGCCTGGCGCTCTCGATCGCCAACATCGGCTCCTTCGGCAATTTGAAAAAACAGGAGAAAATGTTCTGAGCGCTAACCGCGCGGCATTGCGGCTCCGCCGCAAGGGCGTTGCGAAACAGGGCGCGGCGGCATGATCTACACGTGGGGGTGCGGTTGAGCTACCAAGCTAGCGAAAGCGGCCGCAAGCGCTACGCGCGCCTGGCGGCGCGGCTCCGCGTGCCCACCGGTTTCGTCGTGGCGGCCCTGTTTGCGGCCCTGGCGCGGCCGAGTCCGGCCAGCCTCCTGGCCGGGCTGCCGCTTGCCTTCGCCGGTCTGGCGCTTCGCGCCTGGGCCGCCGGGCACCTCGAGAAAAACCAGACGCTCGCCGCCACCGGCCCCTTCGCCTACACGCGCAACCCCCTCTACCTCGGAACGCTGACCGTGGCCGCCGGCTTCGCCCTTGCCGCCCGCAATCTCTGGCTGGCGGTTCTGTTCGCCCTCTACTTCGGCCTCGCGTACCTGCCCGCCATCAGCGAAGAGGAAAGCCACCTGCGGCAAATCTTCCCTGGGTATGAGGAATATGCAACGCAGGTGCCGCGCCTGGTCCCCCGGCTCGCGTCGGCCAAGCCCCCCGGCGCCTTCCGCTGGGCGCTCTATCTGCGAAACCGCGAGTACCAGGCGCTGCTAGGGTACCTCGCTGGCGCGGCGTGGCTGCTCTGGCGGCTGTAAGCGGCCGGCGTTGCTACAATGCCGGTATGTCCTTTCCCCGAGTGCGGCCGCGGCGGCTGCGGTCGAGCGCTCTGCTGCGATCGATGGTGCGCGAGGCGCGGCTCGAGCCTTCCAACTTCATCTACCCCCTGTTTGTCTGTCCGGGCCAGGGCGTGAAGCGCGAGGTCGGTGCGATGCCCGGCAACTACCAGATGTCGGTCGACCACATCGTCAGGGAGTGCGCCGAGGTGGCTTCGCTCGGCATTCCGGCGGTGATCCTGTTCGGCCTGCCGGAAACCAAGGACGAGGAAGCCTCCGGCGCTTACGCCGAAGATGGCATTGTGCAGCGGGCGCTCGGGGCCATCAAGCGCGAGGTGAAGAACCTGCTGGTCATCACCGACGTGTGCCTGTGCGAATACACCAGCCACGGCCACTGTGGGCGCATCAAAGGCGGCGACGTCGATAACGATTCCACGCTCGAGCTGCTGGCTCGCACCGCGCTCTCCCACGCGCAGGCCGGCGCCGACATCGTGGCGCCGTCGGACATGATGGACGGCCGCGTCGGAGCAATCCGGCGGGTGCTCGATGAAAACAGTTTACAGAACACTCCGATCCTGGCTTACGCGGCCAAATATGCGTCGGCGTTTTACGGGCCATTTCGCGAGGCGGCCGAATCGACGCCGCAGTTCGGCGACCGGCGCGGCTACCAGATGGATCCCGCCAACCAGCGCGAGGCGATGCGCGAAATCGCTCTGGATATCGAGGAGGGCGCCGACATCATCATGGTCAAGCCCGCTATGCCTTACCTCGATGTAATCTATCGCGCGCGGCAGGAGTTTCGGCTGCCGGTGGCGGCCTACCAGGTGAGCGGCGAGTACTCCATGCTGGTGGCGGCGGCGCGCAACGGCTGGATCGACCTGGACCGCGCGATGTGGGAATCTCTCACCGCCATCCGCCGGGCCGGTGCCGACATGATCCTCACCTACTTTGCCAAGACCGCAGCGCGGTCGCTTTAATATGCTCCGCGGCGCGGTCGCTTTAACATGCGTTGCCGAGCGGGCTCTGTGAGGATAGCGGTGTTCGCCCAGCGCCTCACCCTGCTGTTCCTTCTGGCGTCGCTCGCGGCGCAGCCGGCCACTCTCGCCGAGCGGATCGAGCGCGTGCTGGCCGCGCCCGCGGCGCGCCGGGCATTCTGGGGCATCCGGGCCGTCGATCTCGATTCGGGCCAAATCCTTTACCAGCTCAACGCCGATCACCTCTTCACGCCCGCTTCCAACACCAAGCTGTTTTCCACCGCCATGGCCCTGGCGCGGCTGGGACCCGCGTACCGTTTCCTGACGCGGCTCGCCGCCTCTGCTCCGCCCGATGAGCAGGGCCGCATCGCCGGTAACTTGTTGCTGGAAGGCGGCGGCGATCCGAACTTTTCCTCGCGCGTGCTGCCTTACGAGAAGCGAACCGAATTTGCGCCCAATCGTCTCGCCCCGATCGAGGATTTCGCCGATGAGGTCGCCGCCGCCGGCATCCGCGAGATCGACGGCAACATCGTCGGCGACGACACGCTTTACGTTTGGGAGCGCTATCCGCAGGGCTGGGCCCTCGACGACACGGTCAATGCCGACGGCGCGCCGGTCACCGCGCTCGTGATCAACGACAACACCGTCGCGCTTTCCATCCGGCCGGCGGAGCGGGCGGGCGAGCCGGCGGTCGTGAGCATCTCACCC
>DASQHK010000212.1:0-1751 GCA_035632135.1 Bryobacterales bacterium | reverse complement strand
ACGAGCTTGTGGTCGCGGCCGGGCGCCTTGGAGGCCGCAAGCTCGTTGTAGAGATAGGCGAGCTTGAAGGCGTTGCGCTCGATGACGCCCTGGCGGACGTCGATGACGCGCGCGACGCGGTGGAGCACGGAGGTCTGGTTGACCGGCTCGGCGTAGGAAGCGTTCAGAGGCAGCACGAACAGCAGGTCGCACTTTTCAATCTCAGTTCCGAACCAGACGGGCAGGTTGTCGACCACGCCGCCATCCTCGAACCACTCTTCGGCGTCGAGCTTGATGGGGATGAAGGGGAACAGCGGAGGAATATCCATGGAGGCAAACACGGCGCGGCGGGTGTGCGCGAGAGCGGCGGCGACATCGCCCTGGATCACTTCGCAGCAGCCGGAGTGAACCAGCATCTTGGGCGTGCCGCCGGCCGCTTGATAATGCGACTGCACGCCCCAAATGCCCGGCCAGTTGGTGGAGAATTCCAGGCGGCCAAGCTCGACGTTGGAGCGGGTGAAGTAAAAGTGCATGGGCGGGTCGGGGCCGAAGAGCGCTGCCAGCGGAGGCGAATTGGCTTTGTTCGGTAAAAAAAGCTGGTTGAAGTTTTCTTGCCAGGGCGTGGAACGGAGGAAGTGGTTGTCACGGAGGGGCCAGTAGGTATCAAATTCGACGAGGCCGGCGACGCTGATGGAGCGCCACCATCGCTCGTGGGCGCTGGCTCCGCCGGGCTGGGGCTGGACCATGCCGGCAAGCCAGAACAACGAGTTCCAGGAGCCGATGGAGGTGCCGGCGATCATCTTGACGCGGTCGAGGGCGCTGTTCTGCTCCAGGAATTCATAGATGGCCTTCATGGCCCCGGCCTGGTAAGCGCCCTTGGCGCCGCCGCCGGCGAGGATGATGCCGATTCTACCGAAGCCGTCGAGGGGATGGCCGGACAGCGGCGTGGTTGCAGGGGCGAGGCCGGTTTCGGAGGCGGGCGGGGCGGAGCCGGCCGCGGCCAACGGGCCAGGCTTGGGTCGCAGCATGGGATAGAGCCAGGCGGCGAGATTGTAACTGGCCAGCACGCCGAACAGCAGAAGCAGGACGACGGCGATCCCCTCCAGGGCAATGATCACCGGCGGAAAACTGAGCAGAGAAGCGGGGACACTGAGCCACTCGAGCAGCTTCGCGAGGGCGGCGGCGATGGTGGGGACCTTGCCCGCGCTGACCAGCGCGGAGACGATCGCGAGGTAAACAGACATCAGCAATACAAGCAGGACGGTGAACCGCCAGGGCAGCCGCCGCACCCACACAATGAGAAGTTGGACGAGCTTCATGGCCGCGGTCTCCTTTCGGCGAGCCGGCGAACGGTTGCGCCGGTATTGCGGAAGATTGTACACCCGGGGACGCGGGAGCGCGGCCGCACGGGCACACTGCGGCGTTGCGGTGAAGTTTCCAGACTGAAGTAATGCTCCGTGCCGGCGGCCGAAGCGGCGGATCTCTCCACTCCGCTTCGGCCCACCGGGGTGCGCGGGATCCTACTCGCCCACCGGCCGGAAGAAGTAAATCTCAGCCCGGTCCTTATAGTCCAGGCCAAACCGGTGGTGAACTCTTTGGGTCTCCCGTCTTTCGTCCATCGATGGACGCGCTGTCCCGCCCCTTCTTCTGTCCGCGGCACTTTCCAGTGAACGCGTCTCGAAAGGGCAGTAGCCGCGAGGCCGCCGGGCCCGTCCTACACCCGGTGCATCGACCTGCGGCCGGACACCGTTACTACCGGAGCGCGTTGGCCA
>DASQHK010000211.1:0-1967 GCA_035632135.1 Bryobacterales bacterium | reverse complement strand
GTGCTGGCCGACCACGCCAGCGGCGCGGCAGCCAGCAGGGAATAGCGCGGCGCGGTCAGCTCCAGCGCAAACTTCTCGAGCGACCAGCTTCGGCCGAACGGCCCCCATTTCTCCAGGTGCACGTTGGCGAGGCCATAATCCCTCAGCCGTCCGGCCGCCCAGTCGACCGCCTCCTTGAACTCGGGCGAGCCAGTGAGACGCGGGCCGTAAACGTCGGTGAGGTTTTCCAGATGCTCCATGACCTTGGAGCGCTCGAAGGCCTCGGCTTTGATGCGGTTGACGACGGCCAGGTCGACCGAGTCCGCGGCTGCGGCCGGAATCACG
The DNA here is from genome assembly GCA_035632135.1 of Bryobacterales bacterium. Classification (GTDB taxonomy): domain Bacteria; phylum Acidobacteriota; class Terriglobia; order Bryobacterales; family JACQDG01; genus DASQHK01. The sequence goes on along the minus strand of DASQHK010000211.1, from coordinate 1,643 downwards.
AAAGCGAGAACGAGAAGGGTGGCCCGCATAGGCCCATTATGGCACTGGGCCGGAGGTTCAATTAGCTGGTTGCGCCCTCCCGCCGCCGGGCCGGCTGGGGCTTGGGCAGCGGCTTGCGAGGCAGCAGTTCTTCACGCATCGCCGCGTTGTAGACGAAGGATGCCAGGATCGCCGACGCCTGCATCAGGTCGCCCGCCTGGAGGTGATCGTAGACATCCATGTTGGAGTGATGAGTGCGCGCGTCGTACTCCATCGGGTCCTGAATGAACTGGAAGCCGGGCAAACCCACCGCATCGAAGGACTGATGATCGGTGCCGCCCGTGTTGCGGATGGTGACCACGGTCGCGCCCTGGTCCTGGAATGGCGCCAGCCACGCCTCGAAGATCGGCCGCGCCATATCGTTGCCTTGCAGATAAATGCCGCGGATCTTGCCGGTGCCGTTGTCGAGGTTGAAATAGCCGGCCAGCTTGGCGTGCTCAGGAGCGAGCTTCATCGTCTCGCGGTCGGCGAAATGCTGCTTCACATAGGCGCGCGAGCCGAACTCGCCTTCTTCTTCGCCGCCCCACAGCGCCATCCGGACCGTGCGATCCATCGCGAGGTTGAGCGACTTGAGAATGCGCGCGGCCTCCATCACCACCGCACAGCCGGCGGCGTTGTCGGTGGCGCCCGTGCCACCCTGCCAGGAGTCCAGATGCGCGCCCAGCATCACGATCTCATCCCTCTTTTTGTTTCCCGGAATCTCCGCAATCACGTTCACGGAATCGAGATCGCTTTCGAACAGCTCGTTCTGGATGTTGAACTGGAGCTTCACCGGAATTTTGTGTTCCATCAGGCGCGCGATGCGATTGTAATGTTCGGGCGTCAGCGCCGCGGCCGCGATTCCGACCGGCCGCTTGGGATCGTACGGCCCGCCGGACTGCGCAAACACCGTTCCGCCATCGCCGCGGTAGCTGGTTGAAAGCTGCACCAGCGCACCCTCGGCCTTGAAGAACTCACCGATTTTTTCCTGCAGCCTGCGTTGTTGCTCGCGCCGCTGCCGCGCTTCCTCAGGCGTGGCGGGAGGCTGGCCGTTCGGCCCGGCGGGACCCAGGCGAAATCCAGATGCCGGCCGCGGCGCCGGCGCAGTCGCCTCGTGGTCCAATTCTTCGGCCGTGTAGCGGTGGCCCGGCGCTTCCGTCCGGAACGGCAGCGGCCGCGCCTCGCTCAGCATCAAGACCTTGCCCTTCAGCTTGCCCTGGTACTTCTCGAAATCCGCTTCCGACCGGATGGTGACGAACATCGGCTCGCCGGTCACAGTTCCATCCGTGCTCCCGGTCCAGGCCAGCGGGACTCCGATCAGCGGCTGGTATTGCGGCTCGATCATATGCGCTTCAAAATGCCTGGCCGCCCAGCCGCGCCCGAACGGCCCCCATTTTTCCTCCTTCGCAGTGAGACCGTACTCGGTCATCTTTTGCACCACCCAATCGGCCGCGGCTTTGTAGCCCGGCGAGCCGGTCAGGCGTGGGCCGTGGACGTCGGTCAGATAGAAGACATGCTCCATCACCTGGGAATTCTCGAAGGCTTCGGACTTGATGCGATGAATCACCGAAAGATCGACCTTCTCCCCGGCCGCGATGAGCAACAGCGGGAAGCTGGCCAGCGCG
>DASQHK010000210.1:0-2602 GCA_035632135.1 Bryobacterales bacterium | reverse complement strand
TCGGTGATGCAGCCGCTCTACGGGTATCTCTCGGACCGGGTGCGGTCGCGGTGGTTCACGGTGCTCGCGCCGTTCATCGCCGGGCTGTTCATCTCGAGCCTGGGCCTGGCGCGCGGATACGCGGGGCTGCTGGCGCTGGTGCTTCTGGGCGGCGTGGGAATCGCCGCATTCCATCCGCAGGGGGCGGCGCACGCCTCCACCACGCTGCGCGAGCGGCGCGGCCTGGCCATGGCCATCTTCATCAGCTCGGGCTCCATCGGCCTTTCCTGCGGACCGATGCTGTTTGCGCTGGTCACCGGGACGCTAGGTCTGGCCAGGTCCTACTGGGCGGCGCTGCCGGGCTTGGCCTGCACGCTGCTGCTGGCGGCCGTGCTGCCGGAGCCGCCGCGCCACGAACGCGGCAAGGCGAAACATTTCGATCTCGCTCCGTTTCAGGCGGTGTGGAAGCCGATGACGCTGCTCTACTTTCTGGTCATCATCCGCTCGGTGATCCAGATCGCCTTCACGCAGTTCCTCGCGCTGTATTTCCATAGCGAGCGCGGCTTCAGCGTTTCGCGGGCGAGCCTGATGCTCACGCTGTTTCTTTTCGGCGGCTCGATGGGAGGCTTTCTCGGCGGCAACCTGGCCGACCGTCTCGGCGGCAAGCGGATCGTCATGTTCTCGATGATCGGCTCGGCGCCGCTGCTCGCGCTGTTTATGGCCACGGGCGGCGCGGTGTCGCTGGCGGCGCTGTTTCTGGGCGGATTGATTCTGCTGTTCACCACGCCGGTCAACGTCACCATGGCACAGGACCTGGTCCCGAGCCAGGCCGGCACGGTCTCGGCATTGATGATGGGCTTCGCGTGGGGCATGGCGGGGCTGGTGATCATTCCGCTGTTCGGCTGGGCGGCGGACCACGTGGGGCTCGGGGCGGCGATGCGGGCGATCGTGCTGCTGCCGCTGGCCGGCTTTGTCCTGGCCGTGCTGCTGCCCGAGGACCGGCCGGCGCTCGAGCGCGCGGCGGCGAGGTGAGGCCGGTTTCCGCCTGTTAGAATGGTGACGATGCTGTTTCCCGCCGAGCTGCGCGTGAGGGACGTGCCGATCCGGCCGGCGACGGTGCTCGCGCCGATGGCGGGCGTCACCGACACTGTTTTCCGGCGCTTTATCCGCGGGCTGGGAGGGTGCGGCCTGCTGATGACGGAGTTCACCAGCTCGCATGGCGTGAGCGCCGCGCTGCAGAGTTCCCGCCAGAACAAAACGCTGCGCTACCTGTATTTCGATCCGGACGAGCGGCCGATTTCGGCGCAACTTTTCGGCAGCGACCCGCAGGTGATGGCCGACGCGGCGCGTGTGGTGGAGGACCTGGGCTTCGACATCGTGGATCTCAACTTCGGCTGCCCGGTGAAAAAAGTGGTGCGCTGCAACGGCGGCTCAGGGCTGCTGCGCGATCTGCCGCTGGTGGAAAAAATTCTGCGGGCGGTGCGGGCGGCGGTGAAGCTGCCGTTCACCATCAAGTTTCGCTGCGGCTGGAACGAGCGCGAGATGGTGGACGTAAGTTTGGCGCGGCTGGCGGAAGACTGCGGCGTGGAGGCCGTGGCGCTGCATGCGCGCACGCGGGAGCAGGGCTACGCGGGCAAGGCCGACTGGAGCCGCATCGCGGCGGTGAAGGCGGCGGTAAAGATTCCGGTGATCGGCAACGGCGACATCACGACGCCGGAGGATGCCGCGCGCATGGTCGGCGAAACCGGCTGTGACGCGGTGATGATCGGGCGGGCGGCGTCTTCGAATCCGTGGATCTTCCGTCAGATCGGGCAGTACCTGGCGAGCGGGCGCTGCGATGAGCCGACGGAATTTGACCGCTACCAGATGATCCGGTCGTATTACCGCATGCTGCTCGACCGCGCCGACCGGGATGAGCGCAACGACGCGGAGATCGCCGGCAAGATGAAGCAGTTTGCCAGCTACTTCACGCACGGGGTGCGCAACGGCTCGCACCTGCGGAACCAGATCTACCACGCGCGCGCGCCGGAGGAGATCTGCGACTGCGTGGAGACATTCTTTGCCGCGGGCGCGGCGGTGGAGACGCCGGCCGGCGCGGCATGAAGCAGCCCGAGCTGTTCGGCGGCGCGGAGAGCGCGAGCCGGAAGGCGCCGGCGGAACGCGCGCTCAAGCCGGTCACTCTCATCACCGACGGCGCCTGCATCGGCAACCCCGGCCCCGGCGGCTGGGCCTGCATCCTGCGCCACAATCACCACACCAAAGAGCTTTACGGCGCGGAGCCGCGCACCACGAACAACCGCATGGAGCTGACCGCGGTGATCGAAGGGCTGCGCGCGCTGAAGCAGCCGTGTCAGGTGACGGTGGTTACCGATTCGCAGTATGTAAAGAACGGCATCACGCAGTGGATTGAGCGCTGGAAGCGGAAAGGGTGGATGACGAAGGCGAAAACGCCGGTGCTGAACAAAGAGCTGTGGATGGCGCTGGAACAGGAGGTAGAGAAGCACGACGTAACGTGGGAGTGGGTGAAGGGCCACGCCGACCACGCTGACAACATCCGCGCTGACGAGCTGGCAACCTGGGCGGCGCGCGAGCAGCTTGGAGCGAGGCTGTGAGGCGGCGGAGG
>DASQHK010000209.1:0-2706 GCA_035632135.1 Bryobacterales bacterium | reverse complement strand
ATGAAAACATCTGTCTTGCCGGCGCTCGCAGGCTGCTCCGGACCTTTGGCGGGAAAATCGACCGAAGTGGTGGTTCCCGTCACATACGCGTTTCCCTGCGCGTCCACCGCGATCGAGAGCGGCTGGTCGTCGCCGCTGCCGCCCAGGTAGGTAGAGAAATAAGTGTAAGTGGTAACCGGATCGATCACGAGCGGCCTGGCGTGGTCGTAGGGGCCGACGTCGAAGCTGATTTCATGACCGCGGTGAACGAGGTACCGGCCCGCGATCTGCCTTCTTTCGCCGCCCTGCTCCTGGTAAACCGCCGGCTTCACTTGCCGCACTTGGCCGGCGGAGGTATCGAGCAACAGATCGCCGTTCGCATCCTTTCGTATCTCTCGCGCGCCCTCCAACCGCATTCGAATCCGGCGCGGATCGGCGCCCGGCGCGAGGATGAAATCGTGCTCCAGTTCGTGCTCGTTGCCGTAGTACACCAGATCAACGCCGGGATAGACCTGCTCGTAGCGGACTTTCGCATAGCGGGCGACACCAGTGGTCCACTCGGCCGAGTCAGCGCCGATGAGATAGTTGCTTACTCCGGGAAGCGGTTCCAGACCCTCGATTCTGGCGTGGGGATCTGCTCCCAGCAGCCTGAGCCCGAACAAACCTTTCCCCGCGCGCGGCGCGAGCAGAGCCCCATCGGAGGTCAGGAAGATCTCATAGCCGCGGCCGCGAGAGAGAAATTTCACTCTCGGGTCGGCCTGACCCTTATTGGGCTCGAAGTTGAAGGAGGGGTGCAAAGCAGCAGACTTCCACTGAGCCTGAGCCGCCGGGGTCGAGGTCATCCGCGGCCCTTCGATGGGCTGTGCCCAGGCAATGTTTCCGGCAAAAAAAAGAACCACGAGAACCAAGCAGGATCGAGACATCAACATCTCCCTAAGGAAACGATGATTTGGGACTGCACCACTTCCGAAAAACGTCCCCCCAGTAAATCGCACAGCGCGGTTGCTGGTGTCAATGGAACTTGCACCTTTCCGAACTGGGCTACCTCCTCTTCGCCCCTATTTCCTCCAGCAGCTTGCGCGCTGTCTCGTGGTCGGGATCGTACTGGAGCGCTCTGCGCAAAGTGGCCTCGGCGGCGCCGGCATCTCCCGCCCGATATTGGGCCACGGCAAGATTGACTCTGGCGCCGGTGAGCGCCGGGTTTCGCAAAAGCGCGTCGTTCCACAGGCGCATGGCTTCCTGGGTGCGCCCGCGCTTTATGTAGTAGGTTCCCAAATTCACCGCTACGGCTGCCTGCGTTGGGTCCAAGCGGATGATGCGCTCACTAAGAGCCATCGCTTGTTCTTCCTGGCCTGCCGCTTCATAAAGCTGGGCCAATTGGGCGAGAACGGTTAGATCCTCGGCATCGCGCGCGGCGGCCTTTTGCAGCAACTCAAGGGCCCGGCGGCGCAGCGTCGAATCGTCGTCCGCGACAGCCGCATACGCCAGCCCGAGGTCGCGCTTGTCCACCGGCCTCTGCCAGAAGGGCTCGAGCGACGAGCCAGCGGCCGGGGAGCCGGCGGAACGGGGCGAGCGGCGCGGAATCGAGTGATCCGTGAAGACGGCATGTTCGGTCTCGCGGACCTGGCTCTTCGGCATGTGGCAGGCGATGCAGTCGTCCTGGGCCTTGCGCCGGATCGCCAGCGTCTCCTCGCAGGCCGCCGAATCGTGACACTTGCGGCAGCGCGCCCGGTAGAACTCCACGCGCGCGGCGGCCTCCGGCTCGGAGTGCGGGTCGTGGCAAGAGCCGCACCACAAGCGGTCTCCGCTCGCCCGCTTGCAGGCGCTCTGCTGGAGCTTCTCGAAGTGGCTGTTCGCGCTCAGCTTCGAAGACCCGGCGCCCGTCCAGACGAAATAGGCGGTGTAATCCGACAGCAGTTCTCCAGGCCGGTAAGCCGCGTGCGTGGCACGGGCCCGCGGGACTCTGGCGGCGCCCGTCAAGTGACACTGCGCGCAGACGCTGTCTCGCCGGGCAGGCTCCAGCTTCGCCGGGTTGATGACCTCGTGCACTCCCGTGCGATCGCCGGCGATGATCTTCGCCACGTGGCTCTTTCCCGGTCCGTGGCACCGCTCGCAACTGATGCCGCCTTCGAGAAACGGCGGCATGCTGAAACGGTCCTCGGTGCCGGCCACCGGCTGTAACCGGCTGGCGTGGCATTGCAGGCACTTCGTGCTCACGGCGCGCGTGAGGTTGATGAACGAGTGCTGCTCGTAGCCCGGAGAAATGTCCCACTTCGCGCTGCGGGTATAGTAGGAAACCGGCGCCTGAAACAGGAAGCCATCGAGCGAAAACACGTAGCTGCGGGCCACCCGGCCGGACCCGACGAACCATCGGAGAATCCGCTCGCCCCGCACGCTCGCCGATTCTCGCGAAAACTCCAGACGATAGCCTTCCGCTGACAGCGAGACGCGATAGTCCGCGCCCGAAGCCGGGTCTGAGAAGTGAGCGCGGTCGAAGCTTTCCACGAACGCACCCTCTCCCACCCTCCCGCTGCTGCGGGCCATGCTGGTGGCGGAATACGTCCGGTAGATTTCCGCGTGGCAACTGCCGCAGGTCTTGCTGCCCACTTCCTCCTCTCCGGTCGCCGCGCGCAGCCCCATGGCCGCGATCATCGAGAGTATGGGAAGGAGCCAGCGCATGTGGAGTCACACAGTCGCACGCGCGGCCGGCGCGCGGGACCAATCATA
>DASQHK010000208.1:0-2736 GCA_035632135.1 Bryobacterales bacterium | reverse complement strand
CAACAGCGCCCCGGCCATTCTGCCCGCGTTTCTCAACGCGACCAACGCTACCGGCACCGTGGTGGCGTTTGGGCAGGGGCTGGCGGCGAACGTGGCGAGCGTGTCGGTGGGCGTGCTGGGCGGCGGCGTGACCGTGCAGCCTGGCAGCCCTTTCCCCTACTCGCCGGACGCGCGCTATACCGAGATCGACCTCGGCTTCAATCCGGCCACCGGTTCCGGGCCGCGGCACCTGATTTTTGCGCTGAACGGCGACATCTACGTGCGTCCCGGCGCCGTGCAATTGGTGACGCGGCAGGCGCCGCTGGTGCGCGACGTGCAAATCGAGACCGACGCCAACGGCAACGTGGTGCTGAACCTGGGCGGAGACAACCTGGCGGCCGACTCGCGGGTGTACGCGGACGGCGCGCCAGCGGCGTTTCGCAGCTTTGACAGCGTGGCGGGAAGGCTGCGGGTGGCGCCGCCGCCGGGCGTGAGCGGGCGGCAGCCGATTCTCACGCTCGATAATTCCGACGGGCAAAGCTCCGTGTTCGTGCAGCCTGCGGCGCCTGCCACTTATACCTATGCGGTGACGGCGGGGCCGCCGTCGCTGGCGGTGAACCCGTCGAGCGGGCCGGCCGGCCGTGACCTGATGATCGACATCCAGGGGACGAACACCAGCTTCGTGGACGGCCAGACCGTGGTGGGGTTTGGGACGCCGGACGTGGTGACGCGGCGCGTGTGGGTGCTGAGCCCGACACACTTGCTGGCGGTGGTGTCCATTTCGCCGCGGGCGGCCCTGAACGCGGCCACGGTGAGCGTGACCGCCGGGCTGCAAGTGGCAACCTTGCCGCAGGGCTTTCAGGTGACCGCCGCGGCGGCGTCCGCGACCACGCCGGTCGTGGGCTTTCAGGGACTGGTAAACAGCGCGTCGAACCAGCCGCGCGTTGCGCCCGGAGCGCTGGCATCGCTATTCGGGACCAACCTGTCGTTGCAGGCGCCTGGGGTGAGCAACGGACTGCCGCTGCCGACCAACCTGGCCGGCACGACGGTGACGCTCAACAACCAGCCTGTGCCGCTGCTGCTGGTGACCCCGACGCAGGTGAATCTGCAAGTGCCGTTCGGTCTGCCCACCGGGCCGGCGATCCTGCAGGTCAGCAACGGCGTCGCGACCAGCGCGCCGATGGTGGTGCAGATTGACGCCGTCGCGCCGGGGCTGTTCCGCGCCTTCAGCTCGTCCAACACGCCGGTGGACGCCAACAATGCGGCGCGAGCGGGCGATACGATCGTTCTCTATGCAACCGGGCTGGGACCGGTGGTCCCGCCGGGGACAACCGGCGCGGCGGCCACTGTCGCCAATGCCACTGAGAACGTGCATGTCAATGTGGCGGGCGTGGATTTGATCCCGCTTTACGCCGGCCTGACGCCGGGCAGCGCCGGAGTTTACCAGATCAACGTGACCTTGCCCGCGAACCTGTCGCCCAGCGCCGCCGCCCAGGTCTTCGTCACCGTGGATGGGGTGGCGAGCAACTCGCTGACGATGGGAATCCGAAATCAGTAGCCGGCCGAGTCAGCGCTCGAAACCTACTTCCCTTTTCCGAAGATAATCTCAGAGTCCGCCGAGTACTTGTGGTAGTTGCGGAAGTCGATCGTGTTGCGGGCGCAGAGGCTGGTGCCGCGCTGGCAGCTCAGGCTCTCGGCGTGGACGGGCAGAAGGAACTGCGTCTCGCCGAGATGAATATACTGGTAATCGGTAGCGGACTCGACTTTGTCCAGGGGAAAATCCTGCGGCACGTGGCGCGCCTGCATCTCGATGCGCAGGACGCGCTGCGTCCGCTTGTCGATCCACACCGCGCCGCTGTAAGCGGGCATAACGACCTGGGAGGCCACCTGGATGTGCCAGTGGGAGTTCTCGCGATCGACGTCGAAATCGTAGACCAGGGCAGCCTGGCCGCCGGAGGTCGACTCGCCGCGGAAGGTGAAGTCGGCGGCCGTCGAGGCGGAGAACAGATCGACCAGAACGGTGCCGAACTCGCCGGTGGACCAGGAGCCGGGGAGATCCTCGATGCGTTTCTTGGTGAGCTTACCGTTGACGGCGACGTTGCGGTAGCGCTCGCGGCCATCCTCGTAAACAACCTCCGTGGAAACGACGTCGAGCGGCTGCCAGCTTACGATGTGGGAGGTGTTGACGAAGCGGGCCATCATCTCCTGGCAGACGTAGTTGGGCAGAGTCTTGGTGAACGATGAGGCGGCCGCGCGCGCCTTCTCGATGACGGGGTCGGAGGCCGCTGCCGGCCCAGAGGGCCCCACGGCGGGCGCTTCGGCCCGGGCGCGATTCGGCGGTGCCGCGGGCTCGCCATCAGACGGGCGCGCGGCTTCAGGTGAAGCGGGGAGGCGCGCGGCGGCGACCTCCCGCGGCCGGGCGGGCGGGGCCGTATCAGCGGGCTTGTAAACCTTGGACCAGCCGCGTTTCAGATGAGGAGCATCCTCGGGGATGGGCTGGACCCGCTGCGTAGCGGGTGTCGCGGGTCGGGGCGGCTCGGGAGGTTCCGCGGAGGCCGATGCTTCCGCTGCGGCGGGCGGCGAGCCGGCCGGCGACGGGGCGGCCGAGGAAGCCTCTGGTTGTTCCGCTTTGGCTGGCGCGTCTTTGCGGCGCAGGATCGGGCGCTCGTCGTCATCCTGCGAGGCCTGCGTCGAGACCTCCACCGGCCGGGCGGCCGCGGTGCGCTCGGCGGCAGTTCCGGGCTTCTCGAGGATTAC
>DASQHK010000207.1:0-3120 GCA_035632135.1 Bryobacterales bacterium | reverse complement strand
GAGATTTCGTTGGCGAAGGCAGGCAGATCCAGGGGCGCGAGCATCTTGTCGGCGCCGGTCTTCACATCAATCGAGTAAAGCTGCCACTGCGCGCCTTGGCCCGTGGTGTTGCGGACGATGCCGTAGACCTGCGCGCCGTCTTTGGAAAACGCGAAAGCCAGTAGATTGTGAGCGGTGAGCTTGCGGACCGCAGTGCCATCGGGCGAAATCAAGGACATGCCTTCCGCCGATTGGTACGCGATTCCGTCTCCCGCCGGAGACCACTGAATCATCCGGTAATCTGAACGAGGTGCCGCCACTGGAGCGGCATTTACCAAAGCCACCGGAGTCGCGCCCGCCGCCGGCTTGATCTTGAACAGTTTTTGTTTTCCACCCTCGGTTCGCAAGAAGGCGACCCATTGGCCGTCGGGGGACCAGGTATGGGCACTCTGTTCAACGCTGTCCGCAATCGGAGTCCAGTGCCCGCCGGATGCATTCGCAATGGTCAACTGCAGCCGCCCGACCAGGCCCTCGACGAACAGGAATCGTGTGCCGTCCGGAGCCCACCGCGGCGCTAGAGCATAGGTATTGTTACCCGGCGGAGCGTCGGCGACGCGTCGCGAAAACCCCTCTGCCACAGAACGGTCCTCGATGCCGCGACTTGCGCCGGAACTGAACGTGGAAAACAGATAGTGAGTGCCGGAGGGCGCCCAATCCGGTTCCCAGGAAACACCGCCTCCGCCCACTACGGTGTGGACCCGTCCCTCCGGCAGGGAAATCTCCAGCACATTCCATTCGGCGGCGCCTCCGCTGTAGGCAATCCTCTTGCCGTCGGGAGCAACCGACGGATTACCAAACCCATCGGTGGCGCGATAAATCACACGCCTGCTTCCGCCGGTGGAATCAACAACAGATAAGGTGTCATGGAAGTTGCCGCCGCTGACGATGAGGCGGCGGCTGTCGGGAAACCAGCCCGCGCCCGCGCTGACCTGCCCGAGATTGCGTGGCGTGCCGGAAGGCCAAGGCAGAATCCAAAGCTGCTGACGAAAACCTATAGCGAGCCTGGAGCCATCCGGAGAGAACTTCATCCAGTCGACGATACCCTGCGGCGCCGGCGACACCTCCTTCGGCGTGCCACCCTTGAGCAGACCGGCCCATATTTTGCCATCGCGATTGAACACCAGGGTCTTCCTGTCGGGATGGAGCGCCGGCGCCGAGACCTTCTCCATCACCAACTCAGAGGTGCCTCCGGATGCTCCAACCGACCACAAATCGCCGTGGGAACTGTAGTAGATGGTTGTGCCATCCGAAGACCAGAAGGGATCCACACAGTCTGCGACTGCGTGCGTGAGTTGCGCCGTGTCCCATGAATCCGGGGCTTTCGTGAATACCTGGTAAACGCCATGGATGCCTGCCGTGTAAGCGATACTCTTACCATCAGGGGACCATACGGGGGATCTTTTAGTGGCGTCCTCGCGCGCGATGCGGGTGAATTTGTAGCCGGATAAATCCGCCGGCGCCGGAGGGATCACGAGCGCGGCCAGTGCTGCGCCGAACACCAGCGCCGCCGCGATAGCGATTCCCAGAAGCGCTCGCCGCCTGGTTGCCGAACCCGCCCGGGGGGATGCTCCGGCAACCGCGGGAATCGCACCTGTCGAAGCCGTCTCCGAAAGGTGGTCGCGCAACTGGCGAAGCTCGCGCGACAGGTCGCGGGTGGAATCGTAGCGCTCGGCTGGTTCCTTATGAAGCAGCCGTTCGACAATCCATCGTAACGGCGCGGGCACGGTACCCGGCAGCGGCTCGGCATCTTCGCGAATAATGGCCGTCATGGTCTCGGCCGCGCTGCCGCGCTGAAACGCCCGCTTCCCGGCAGCCAGCTCGTAGAGAACGAGGCCGAGCGAGAACTGATCGGATTGCGCGGTGAGATCCGGCTGGCCGCGCGCCTGCTCGGGGCTCATGTAGGCAGTCGTGCCGACGGCAGTACCGGGATCGGTGAGGGCGTGGCCACTCTCAGCAACCGTGCGCGTCGCGTCTTCAGCGCCGGTCTCCACGTGCGCCGCCTTCGCCAGGCCGAAATCGAGAATCTTGACCCGGCCGTCGCGGGTGATCAGGACATTGTCGGGCTTCAGGTCGCGATGGACGAGGCCGGCGGCGTGGGCGGCAGCGAGGCCGTCGCTCATCTGCACCGCCAGATCGAGCAGCTTGCGCGTGGTACCCGGCGGCGAGACCGGTGAGCCTTCCACATACTCCATCACCAGATAGTCGGGACCGACATCGTAAAGCTGGCAGATGTTGGTGTGGTTCAGGGCTGCGACGGCGCGGGCTTCGCGGTTGAAGCGGTCGGTGAACTTTTCCCGGGAGACCTTGATGGCGACGAGACGGTCGAGGCGCGAGTCACGGGCTTTCCAGACTTCGCCCATGCCACCGGCGCCGAGGGGCGCAAGGATTTCGTACGGGCCAAGTTTTGCGCCGGTGGCAAGCCCCATATGCAGGAATCCAGTGTAGCCGATCGGAAAACGCCCGGCTCCTGTGTCACAGCAGAGTGTGAGCGTGTGTGCGCGCGGCGGGTTGCGGGTTGCTGAAAAATCCGCTCCCTTTTTGTCCCGGCTCGGTTACGCGTGATTCCGTGATAAAGTGCACACACCTTTGGAGGTGGCGTATGGTGTCGAAGAGAACCATGATTTGCCGCGCGAGCAGGCTGGCAGTTTGCCTCTTATGGGCCTACGCGCAGGCAGGCGCAGCGGAGTTGTTTGAAAAAACGGAAGTCATGATCCCGATGCGCGATGGGGTGAAGCTGCATACGGTCATCTTCACTCCGAAAGAGCGGCCGGGGCCGCTGCCGATCCTGTTTGAGCGGACTCCGTACGGCGCGCCTGCCGACCCGGAACGTTTCGCCGCCACCAGCGAATTCCTGATCGACGACGGCTACATCTTCGCGTTTCAGGACATCCGCGGCCGGTTCAAGTCGCAGGGTGAATTCGTCATGCAGCGGCCTCCACGCAACCGCGCCGAGCGCAGCTCGATCGATGAGAGCACCGATGCCTACGACTCGATCGAGTGGATGATCAAGAATGTAGGCGGCAATAACGGCCGTGCCGGCATGATGGGGGTTTCGTATGGCGGCTGGCTGGTGACGATGGC
>DASQHK010000206.1:0-1825 GCA_035632135.1 Bryobacterales bacterium | reverse complement strand
CGCCAGCCACGCCAGCATCGCGATCATCGCCGCGTGCAGCCCGCGCGCCACCCACAGCGCCGGCCCGATGCCGATCCGCGCCGGCAGGCTGTAGAGCCGCTCGGCCCGGTCAAAGTCGTAATCCTGGCAGGAATAAATAATGTCGAAGCCCGCTGTCCACAGCATCACCGCCGCGGTCAGCAGCAGCACGGGCCAGTCGAGCCTTCCCCGCACGGCGATCCACGCCGCCGCCGGCGCGATGCCCAGCGCAAAGCCCAGCACGAGATGCGAAAACGCCGTGAACCGCTTCGTGCAGGAATAGAAGAACACGATGGCCAGGGCCAGCGGCGCGAGCTTCAGGCACAACGAATTCAGCTCCGCCGCCGCCAGCACGAGCACCGCGCTCGACGCCGCCACAAATCCCCAGGTGAACCCGCGCGACACGAGGCCCGCCGGAATCGCCCGCGCCTTCGTGCGCGGGTTGCGCGCGTCGATCGCGGCGTCGGCCACGCGGTTAAACGCCATCGCCGCCGAGCGCGCCCCCACCATGGCCACCACAATCCAGCCCAGCTTCGCCCAAACTTCGCCCCGGCTCAGCCCCGATCCCTGCACCGCCAGCAGCGCTCCGGTCAGCGCGAACGGCAGGGCAAACACCGAGTGCTCAAACTTGATCATCTCGAGCGTGATGCGGATTTTGCCCAGCACTGCTCAGCCCCGAAGGTATCATAGCAAGTATGAAACGCAGACTCTTACTGGCAATTGCAGTGGCAGCCCTTTCCATGGGCGCGTGGCTCCTGAGCCAGCCCACCCTGCGGCTCTATGCCCAGCCCGCCACCGACCCGCTCGTCGAAGGCTTCCGCCTGGTCGAGGTGGCCTCCGTGGCAGACGCCATGGAGCAGCTCTACGGCCAGCGCAACTACATGAACCACCACATGCGGCCGCTCTTTACGACCAAGTTCGCCGGGCCGGCCGTCACCGTGCTCATGAAAAAGGAAGAGCACCATGACGGCGCGCCCGCCTCGCAGGGCATGCTCGAGGCTATCGACGCCGCGCCGCCGGGCTCGGTCTACGTGATGGTGATGGAAGACGGCGCCAACATCGCCGGCATCGGCGGCCTGATGGCCACGGCCATGAAGGTCCGCGGCTTGGCCGGCGCGGTAGTGGACGCCGGCATCCGCGACACGCCGCAGATTAAGAAGCTCCAGTTCCCTGTTTTCAGCGTCGGCGTGGTCCCGTCAACCTCCATCAACCACTATCGCTTCGTCGGCAGGAACGTACCGGTCACCTGCGCCGGCGCCCGCGTCAACCCCAACGACATCATCGTGGCCGATGAAGACGGCGTGGCCGTGGTGCCCCGCGCGCACGCTGAGGAAGTGCTCAGCAAGGCCCAGCAACTCGATGACACCGAGCACCGCATGCTGCCCTTTATCGAGAAATTCCGCTCGATCAAGGAAGCGGTGGCGAAGTTTGGGAGGATCTGAAGGCCCTCACGCGCCTCCCACCACGCGCTCCAGGTTCCCGCCGAAGATCGCCTCGGCGTCCTCCAGTTCGCAGCCGAGCCCGCGCAGCGTCTCCGCCTGTGCGTCGAAGATTTCGGCGTTCCATCCGCGCGGAAAAAACGACGAGTCGGTACCAAACAAAATCCGCCGCGGCCCAAAAACCTGGAGCGTCCGGCGGAAGACCTCCTCGAGGCCGCTCACTCCCGGCGTGTAGCGCATCCAGGAATTGCTGCTTGAGGTATCCACGTGCACGTTGGGGCACATGTCGCCGACCATAAGCGTCTCGCGGAAGTAGCCGGCGCCGAAGTGCGGCACGACGAAATTGACGCGCGGATGCTCGAGCGCCA
>DASQHK010000205.1:0-6538 GCA_035632135.1 Bryobacterales bacterium | reverse complement strand
GTGTTCATCTTCATGTACTCGCACACCGCCATGCTCGACACGGGGTGGAAGATCTTGTCCGGAACCTCTTTGCGCAGCCGGTAGAGCATGCCCGTTTCAGTGGCCACCACGAACTCGCGAGACGGCGACCGCCGCGCGTGCCAGAGCATTTGCTCGGTCGAGAAGAAGTAGGCTTTGCCGTGGATCGGCCCCTCTTGCAGCGTCCGCGCGAGGCACGACGAGGCGCAGCCGCACTCGGGATGAATCAGCAGCTCGGCGTCGGGATGGCGGTCGAGCGCCTCATCGAGCGCCGCCTCGCCGATCTTGGCGTGCACGTGGCAGGCGCCGTCGTACAAATCGACGCGGCTGCGATCGACCCCGCCGGCTGAAACGGCGTAGGCGCCCAGGTACTTGTCGGGCAGAAACAGCAGCCGCCGCCCCGGATACTCCCGCGCGGCGTGGGCCAGCACCTGCGGAGCGTTGCGGGACGTGCACACGTAGTGGCTCCGCGCCTTCGTCTTGGCGTCGGTGTTGACGTAGGAGATGATAATACCGTCCGGGTTGTGCGCGATCCAGTTGTCGATGCGCCGCTGGTCGATTGACGCCACCAGCGAGCAGCCGGGCAGGTCGGGCATGTAGACCTTCGAAGCTTCGCCCAGAATGGTCTTGGCCGTCTCGCCCATGAACTGCACGCCGCAAAAGTCCACTCGCGGCGACTGCCGCTTGGCCACATACTGGCTCAGCCCGAGCGAGTCGCCGACCGTCTCGGCCACTTCCTGCAGCTCTGGGTATTGGTAATTGTGAGAGACGATGGTCGAGCGCTTCTGGCGGGCGAGCGCCAGCGTCTCCTGCGCCATCGCGGCCAGCTCCCGGACGTAGCTGCGCGAATACCGGCCCGGATACAGATCCTCGGCAAAGCGCGTGAAGCGCTCGTACCACAGGTCGGGAGAGATGTTGTCCGGCATCAGAAACAAAAGGCCCGCACCCGTGCAGGCAGTGCGAGCCTCGAAACTTTCGCCCGACTCCTTTCCAAGCACGGGAGGCGCAGCCGTTTCCAGCAGCGCCCTATCGGTCCGGAGCCGTAGTCTTTGCTGCTGACCTTAGGCGTTCCAGGACTCGGAGGGGCTTCCAAACAGCATTATACCAAGCCAGCGGTGGTGTCAGCGCCCGGCCCTACAGCATCCCTTCCACCAGCTTGTAGACCTGCTCCAAGGCGCCTGGCAGCGCCGCCGGATCTTTGCCGCCGGCCTCGGCCATGTCGGGCCGGCCGCCGCCTTTGCCGCCCACGGCCTGCGCCACCGCGCCGGCGAGCTTGCCGGCGTGCACACGGCCGGTGAGGTCTTTGGTCACTGCTGAGACAATCGCGACGTTGCCATCCTCAGCCGAGCTGAGCACCACCACGGCCGACTTCAGCTTGTTGCGCAGCGAATCGGCCAGCGACCGCATCTGCGCCCGGTCAACTCCCTCGAGCCGCGCCGCCAGCACCTTCACGTCCTTGATCGTCCGCGCCTGCTCGGCGAGCGTTCCCAGTTGCGACTGCGCGAGGCGCGCCTTCAGCCGCTCCATCTCACGCTCCATCTCCCGCTGGCGCTCCAGCAGCCGCTCCACCGACTCCACCAGTTCCGGCTCGGCCACGCGCACCGCCGCCTCGATCCGCTTCACAACGTCCGTCATCTGTTTGTAGTGCTCGTAGGCTCCTTGGCCGGTGATGGCCTCGATGCGCCGCACGCCCGCCGAGATGCTCCCCTCCGAGACGATCTTGAATACGCCGATGTCGCCGGTCCGCCGGACGTGCGTGCCGCCGCAAAGCTCCTTGCTGAATCCCGGGACCTGCACCACCCGCACCTGCTCGCCGTATTTCTCGCCGAACAGGGCCATCGCGCCGGTCCGGAGCGCGTGCTCGAGGTCCATCACGTCCGTGACCACGCCCGTATTCTTGAGAATCTCTTCGTTCACCAGCCGCTCGACGTATTCAATTTCCTCGCGGTCCATCGGCGCGTAGTGCGTGAAGTCGAAGCGCAGCCGGCCCGGCTCGACCACGCTGCCCGCCTGCTTCACGTGCGTGCCGAGCACCTGGCGCAGGGCGGCGTGGAGCAGGTGCGTGGCCGTGTGGTTGCGCATGGTCGAGTACCGCAGGCGGCCGGCCACCTGCCCATCCACCAAATCGCCCACCCGCAGCGGCTCGAGCGTGACGATCTTGTGCACGAAGAGCCCCGGCAGCGGGCGCACGGCGTCCTCGACGCGCGCCACCTCGACGCCGTCTTTCAGCAGCACGCCCTTGTCGCCTACCTGCCCGCCCGCCTCGGCGTAAAATGGCGTGCGGTCGAGCACCAGCTCCGCGCGGCTCCCTGCCGGGACGTCCTCCACGATCTTCTCGTTCCTCACCAGCGCCAGAATGCGGCAGCCCTTCGCGGCCAGGCCGTCGTAGCCCTCAAACTGGGTGCGCCCCAGCGCCAGCAGCTTCTCGTAGACCTCGGCCACGGCGGCCTTCTCGGCGCCCCTCCAGCTCGCGCGGGCGCGCGCGCGCTGCGCCGACATCTCTTTCTCGAAGCCGTCGCGGTCGATCCCAATGCCGCGCTCCCGCGCCATCTCCTCCTGCTCGTCAAGGGCGAGGCCGTAGGTGTCGTAAAGCTTGAACGACACCGTGCCAGGGATGACGCCGTCCGCCAGATTCTGCACCTCCTGCTCGAACATGCGCTCGGCCAGCACAAACGTGTGCGCGTAGCGGTGCTCTTCCTCCTTCACCACGCGCGCCACGCGCGCCACACTGTCCAGCAGCTCCGGGTAGCCCGTCTTCATCAGGTCGGCGACAAATCCGGTCAGCTCGAAGAGGAACGGCTTCTCCATCCCGATCATCCGCCCGTGCCGCATTGCGCGCCGCATGATCTTCCGCAGCACGTAGCCGCGGCCGTCGTTCGCGGGCAGCACGCCGTCGTGAATCAGGAACGCCGTCGCCCGGCTGTGGTCGGCGAGGATCCGCAGCGAGATGTCGGTCTTCTCGTCGTCGCCGTAGGCCCGACCGGTGATCTCCGCGGCGCGGTCGATGATCGGCCGCAGCAGGTCGGTGTCAAAGTTGCTCAGCTTGCCTTGCAGGATCGCAGCCACGCGCTCCAGGCCCAAGCCGGTGTCGATCGAGGGCCGCGGCAGCGGCGTCATATTTCCTTCCGCGTCGCGATTGAACTGCATGAACACGAGGTTCCAGATCTCCACGTAGCGCCCGCAGTCGCAGGGGAACGGGCAATCGGCGTGTCCCCACTCGCTGCCCTGCGGCCCGAGGTCGTAGTGAATCTCCGAGCACGGCCCGCACGGGCCGGTGTCTCCCATGGCCCAGAAATTGTCCTTCTCGTCGCAGCGCACGATGCGCCCGGCGGCGACGCCCGCCACTTCCTGCCACAGCCTCGCCGCCTCGTCGTCCTCGCGAAATACCGTTACCCACAGGCGGTCTTTGGGAAGCGCATAATCGCCGGTCACCAGCGTCCAGGCGTAGCCGATCGCCTCGCGCTTGAAATAATCGCCGAACGAAAAGTTGCCCAGCATCTCGAAAAACGTGTGGTGGCGGCGCGTGCGTCCCACGTTTTCGAGATCGTTGTGCTTGCCGCCCGCCCGCACACACTTCTGCGAACTTGCCGCGCGGGCGTAATCGCGCTTTTCGCGGCCCAGGAAAACGTCCTTGAACTGGTTCATCCCGGCGTTGGTGAAAAGCAGCGTCGGATCATTCGCCGGCACGAGCGACGAGCTGCGCACCACGCGGTGGCCTCGCTGCTCGAAGAAGGCAAGGAACGTCTGCCGGATTTCGTCGCCTGAAGGATGTCCTGTCAATCGGGAGCCTCTTGTTCCGTCGCGGCTTCGAGGTCCTCCACCCACTGGTCCTGAGCCGCGAGTTTGCGGAGCGCTTCCAGAATTTTACCAGACGTGAAGCCAGCCCGCAAAAGCATGCGATGCAGCGACGCCAGCTTCCGCGGATCGTCGAGCTTGGGCGGCGCCCCGGAATAGCGCAGCTTCCGCCGCAAGAATTGCTCGATCAGCCGCGCTTCATCGGTATCGTGATACGCTTCGGCCACCGCCTTTTCGGCCAGCGCCGGCGCCACTCGCCGCTGCTTCAGGTCGCGCAGCACGCGGTATTTCCCGAAGCCCTGGTTTTCCCGCCGCAGCCGGGAATAATTCTCTGCGAAACGCCGGTCGTCGACGTAGCCATATTGCTTCAGCCGCGCGATGACGCCTTCCACATCGCTTGCGTCTTGGGCCCGCGCCCGGAGCCGCGTCCGCAGCTCCCCCTGCGTGAGAGCGCGGCCGCTCAGCGCGCGCGCCGCGTAATCGAACAGCCCGGCGGCATCCAGCAGCTTCGGTTTGCGCGGCCGGCGTTTATCCGTGTTCCCGGGCGGCCCGGGTCTCTGGGGCGCGTTCATGCCAAGCCCTCCCGAAGCACATCCATAAGATCCGGGCGTCCGAGGGCATCAGCCAAATCCGCCACGCGCGGCTCCAGATAGTTTCTGTCGAGCGAGCGGCTGTGGCGGCGGAGCAGACGGCGAGCGTCCTCCAAGCCCTTCTCGCGCTCGGAAGCCAGCTTCATCAAGACCAGGTCTTCGGCTGCGGCGACCATGATCTTTTTTCCGGAGACCTGCTTCGGGCAGGCCCGGCGAATCGCCTCTCTTTCAGCGGGCAGGGCGGCGAAAACGATATCGACGCGGACACCCTGCGAAGTCGTAGCCGGCAAAACCCGAGTTCGGCGCGCGAAAGCGAGAGGATCTTGCGGCGAAGCGCGCAATCGCTCGCACAGCCTGCCGACGGCCTGCTCAAAATGCTCGGGCTCGACCCAGAGCGTCACATCTATGTCCAGCGTCGCCCGCGGCTCTCCCCACATCGACACCGCCAAGCCGCCAATCAACATGTAGGGCAGCGAAAACGACTCCAGGGTCGAAGCCACTTCTACCAACGCGGCTTCGAGGGCGCTCATGGGCGAGGCTTCAGGTGGGACAGCGCCCGGCGCATGGCCTGCACGCCGAGCTTCTCGGGATCCTCATCGCGCAGGCGCGCCTCCGGCGGCAGCCAGTCCCAGATCGCCGCCAGATCCGCCATGATCTCCTCCGGTGAGCGCTCCACGGCAGGCTGCTCAGCCTCCCAACGGTTGAACTCCGCCCACTCGCTCCGCCGCTGCTCGATCTGTTCCCGGAGTGTCACAACGATACTCACATTCTAGCTCTGGCAGGGCCCGAATGCCCGGTGAGGGGTGTGCGACAAGAAAGTGGGCCGACCTCGGACGTGGTTGACTCTGCCCAAGCGCCCGAGTGTACCCTTGCGGCCGGATCGGAGCGGCAACGGCCGGGGAGCGGCCTGCTGCCCCCTTCGGAAAGACCGCTTGCTTCGCGCGCGGCTCTGCATCGGGGTTTTCCGGATGCGCACAAGCATGTCGCGCCCCCCTGGTGAGTCTCCTATCCGCGCTCACTCGTGCTCACGTTTGCGACGTCGCGGACCACGCGAAACCCGTAGTCGGCGTACTGAAACTCCGGCGGGATGCTCGAACGCGCGGCGCACCGGCTCACCTTGATGTGGTGCCGCCACGATCCGCCGCGCGAGGCCCGCCGCTCGCCGCCCTCCGGCCCGCGCGGGTTCCGCTCCGGCGACTTCGCGTAGTAGCCCTTGTAAAACCAATCCGCGCACCACTCGTGCACGTTCTCTCCGATGTCGAACAGGCCGAAGCGGCTGGGCGTGGCCCGCCCCACCGGCAGCGGCCCGTTCACTTCGCCGCTCCAGCGCTCTGTGTATTCCCGATGCTCCTGCGGCGGCTCATCGCCCCACGGATAGAGTCTTCCTTCCTCGCCGCCGCGCGCCGCGCGCTCCCACTCGGCCTCCGCCGGCAGCCGGTAGCGCCGGCCGGCCAGTCTGCTTAACCATTCGCAATACCTACAGGCCTCGAACCAGCTCACCGCCACGACGGGCTGGTCCGGATCGCTGAACCGCGGCTCGTTCCAGTAGCGTGGCGGCTGCGCACCGGCCGCTTCGAGAAACACGGCATAGTCCCTCCGCCGCACCTGCAACGCCGCCATCTCGAAAGCGTCCACCCACACACGGTGCACCGGCTTCTCTTCGTCCTGCCCCTGCTCGCACCCCATCAGGAACCATCCCTCCGGGACGCAAACACACCTCGGCTCTTCCAATTCCAGCTCCGGTTTCATTCTATCCGCAGGCGGGACGCTCGGGCTCCGGAACCGGCCCGTCATACTTCTCCATCGCGCCGCCGCAGCGCGTGCAGGGCGGCAGCAGCTGCCCCTACTTGACTTTCATGACGTGCCCGCACTGGCTGCATTTGTAAACGGAGTCTTCCCGAACCATCGTCAGCGCCATGGTTTCATCATAGCGCCGCCCGCGTCTGGCAGAATCACAGCAGAAACTTCGCGGGCCGGCCCGCCGCCCGCGCGACGGCCTCTGCCGCGCCGTAGCCGCTGCGCACCGCGCCCTCCATGGTCGCCGGCCAGCCCGACTGCGTCCAGTCGCCGGCCAGAAACAGGTTCGGAAACTTGGTCAGCGGCCCTGGCCGCGCCGCGTCTACCCCGGGCCCCGG